>JAJUIM010000201.1 GCA_029267645.1 Microbacterium sp. | reverse complement strand
TGACCAGGGAAAAGCAAGGCTCGCCTAAGTGAGGTGAGGCTCGCTGTATGACGGATAGGGTCGTCGTATGACGATCTCGCCCGACGCCAGCGTCCGCGCGCTCGGCACCAGCGCCCCGGACCTGCACGACACCGCGTTTCTCGCCGAGGGAGCGCGCGTCATCGGAGATGTCCTGATGGGGCCCGAATCCAGCGCGTGGTGCAATGCCGTGCTGCGGGGCGACGTCGCACCGATCCGCATCGGGCGCGGCAGCAATCTGCAGGACAACGTGACGGTCCACGTCGACGCGGAGCACCCGACGACGCTCGGTGAGTCGGTCTCGGTCGGGCACAACGCTGTGGTCCACGGCTGCGAGATCGGCGACGGCTCGCTCGTCGGCATGGGCAGCGTCGTGTTGTCCGGCGCCGTCATCGGCGAGTCGTGCCTCATCGCGGGCGGCGCCGTCGTGCTCGAGGGCACGCGGATCCCGCCGCGCTCGCTCGTCGCGGGCGTGCCTGCGAAGGTGCGGCGCCAGCTCACGGACGAGGAGGTCGCGCGCATCCGCGGCAACGCGGAGCGGTACGTCGCGCACGCGAGGGCGCACGCCGCGAGCATGTGACGCGCCCGGGGGATCCGCCGGTGCGGGCCGCGTGTCGCGCGTCCGGTAGAGTGGAGGAGCACTCGGGGATGTAGCTCAATGGTAGAGCCCCAGTCTTCCAAACTGGTTACGCGGGTTCGATTCCCGTCATCCCCTCCAGCATCCGAGGCCCCTGTCGCTCGCCCAGGCGAACGGCGGGGGCCTCGCGTCGTTCGCGTGCCGAGAAGTCGGCGCGCGGGATGCTGTGAGGCGCGAGGTCTCGCGTCGGATAGACTCGTCGAGGCCGTTTCGTGTTCCCGAGTACGGAATCCGCGGGGCGTAGCTCAGCTTGGTAGAGCGCCCGCTTTGGGAGCGGGAGGTCGCAGGTTCAAATCCTGTCGCCCCGACGTCGGCCCACCCCAGACCTCAGCCCGCGGCGCAGCGTGTCGTGGGCGACGCAACAAGGAGAAGCGAACCAGCATGGTGAACACCACCGTTGAGAAGCTGAGCCCGACCCGGGTGAAGCTGCACATCACGGTCACGCCGGACGAGCTCAAGCCGAGCATCGACCACGCGTACTCGCACATCGCCCAGGACATCGAGATCCCCGGCTTCCGCAAGGGCAAGGTTCCGGCTCCCATCATCGACCAGCGCGTCGGGCGCGGCGCCGTGATCGAGCACGCGGTCAACGAGGGCCTCGACGGCTTCTTCCGCGAGGCGGTCGTGGCGAACGAGCTGCAGATCCTCGGCCGCCCGCAGGCCGACGTGACGACGTGGCCGGCCGAGAAGGACTTCTCGGGCGACCTCGAGGTCGACATCGAGGTCGACGTGGCGCCCGAGTTCGAGGTGCCCGACCTCGAGAACCTCAAGGTCACGGTCGACGCGATCGAGGTCGACGACGCGGCGATCGACGCCGAGCTCGACGAGCTGCGCGCGCGCTTCGGCACGCTCGTCCCCGTCGACCGCCCCGCGAAGACGGGCGACTTCGTCGAGCTGAACCTCGTCGCGACGATCGGCGACGAGGAGATCGACCGCGCCGAGGGCGTGTCGTACGAGATCGGCTCGGGTCAGCTGCTCGAGGGCACCGACGAGGCGATCGAGTCGCTCACGGCGGGCGAGGAGACGACGTTCCGCTCGAAGCTCGTCGGCGGCGAGCACGCGGGCGAGGAGGCCGAGGTCCAGGTCACGGTCACGGCCGTGAAGGAGCGCGAGCTCCCCGAGGCCGACGACGACTTCGCGCAGATGGCGAGCGAGTTCGACACGCTGGCCGAGCTGCGCGAGTCGCTCGCCGAGCAGGCGAAGCAGAAGGGGGCCTTCCAGCAGGGCTCCGACGCGCGCGACAAGCTCGTCGAGCAGCTGCTCGAGGCCGTCGACCTCCCGGTTCCCGAGAGCGTCATCGAGGACGAGGTGCACCGCCACCTCGAGCAGGAGAACCGCCTCGACGACGACGTGCACCGCGCCGAGGTCACGGAGGCGAGCGAGAAGCAGTTCCGCACGCAGCTGCTCTTCGACCGCATCGCGAAGGACCTCGACGTGCAGGTCTCGCAGGACGAGTTCACGCAGTACCTCATCCAGGCCTCGAGCCAGTACGGCATGAGCCCGCAGGACTTCATCCAGGCGCTGCAGCAGGGCAACCAGCTGCAGGCGATCATGGGAGACGTCGCGCGCAACAAGGCGATCGCGGTCGTGCTCGGCAAGGCCGAGGTCGTCGACACGAACGGCGAGTCGGTCGACCTCGAGGGCTTCGCCGCGACCGAGGACGACGACGTCGCCGAGGGCGACGAGCAGGCCGAGGCCGCGGAGGACGAGGCCAAGTAAGCCGCGAACACGAGGGGGCTGTCGCCGTGCGCGACGGCCCCCTCGTCGTCTGCACAGGGCCGGGGCTATGCCCACGGCGAACACGGGCGGCGGGTGCGAACGCCGCCGGTAGTGTCATATCGACGCCACACCGAATGGAGTGAGAATGCCTGAACCCCTCATGGCACAGAGTGTCTTCGATCAGCTGCTGAAGGACCGCATCATCTGGCTGGGCTCGGAGGTTCGCGACGAGAACGCGAACGAGATCTGCGCCAAGATCCTGCTGCTCGCGGCCGAGGATCCGAAGAAGGACATCTACCTCTACATCAACTCGCCCGGCGGGTCGATCACCGCGGGTATGGCCATCTACGACACCATGCAGTTCGTGCCGAACGACATCGTCACGGTCGGCATCGGCATGGCGGCGTCGATGGGTCAGCTGCTGCTCACGAGCGGCACGAAGGGCAAGCGGTACATCACGCCCAACGCGCGCGTGCTCCTGCACCAGCCGCACGGCGGCTTCGGCGGCACGGCCAGCGACATCCAGACGCAGGCCGAGCTCATCGTCTCGATGAAGAACCGCCTCGCCGCGATCACGGCGGCGCAGACGGGCAAGACCGTCGAGCAGATCAACGCCGACGGCGACCGCGACCACTGGTTCACGGCCGAGGAGGCCCTCGAGTACGGCTTCGTCGACCACATCCGCGAGAGCGCGAGCGACGTCACGGGCGGCGGCGGAACCGACCGCGAGTCGAACTGAGGAAGCAAGGGATTCGAACGATGCACACTCCGTACACCACAACGCCGCAGGGCTTCCAGACCCCCTCGAGCCGCTACATCCTCCCGCAGTTCGAGGAGCGCACGGCATACGGCTTCAAGCGCCAGGACCCGTACAACAAGCTCTTCGAGGATCGCGTGATCTTCCTCGGCGTGCAGGTCGACGACGCGTCGGCCGACGACGTCATGGCGCAGCTGCTCGTCCTCGAGAGCCAGGATCCCGACCGCGACATCATCATGTACATCAACTCGCCGGGCGGCTCGTTCACGGCGATGACGGCGATCTACGACACGATGCAGTACATCTCGCCCGACATCCAGACGGTCGTCCTCGGCCAGGCGGCGTCGGCGGCGTCGGTGCTGCTCGCGGCGGGGGCGCCCGGCAAGCGCCTCGCCCTCCCGAACGCGCGGATCCTCATGCACCAGCCGTCCGTCGGTCAGGCGGGCCATGGGCAGGCGTCGGACATCGAGATCCAGGCGGCCGAGATCATGCGCATGCGCACGTGGCTCGAGGAGACCATGGCGAAGCACACGAACAAGTCGGCGGAGGAGGTCCACAAGGACATCGACCGCGACAAGATCATCGGGGCGCACGAGGCCGTCGAGTACGGCGTCGTCGACCAGGTGCTGACGAGCCGCAAGCGCACGGCCAACAACTCCTGAGCGACCGCTCCCTCGCGCCCCGCCGGGCCTCCGCCCGGCGGGGCGCGCCGCTGCCTTCGAATGTCGGAGGCCTGCACTAGCCTGAGATGACAGCGCGACCCGACCTCGAAGGAGTGACCGCATGGCTCGAATCGGCGAAAGCGCCGACCTGTTCAAGTGCTCGTTCTGCGGAAAGAGTCAGAAGCAGGTTCAGCAGCTGATCGCGGGGCCGGGCGTGTACATCTGCGACGAGTGCGTCGAGCTGTGCAACGAGATCATCGAAGAGCGCATGGCCGAGTCGTCGGCCGACGGCGAGGTCGCCGAGATCGACCTGCCGAAGCCGCGCGAGATC
>JAJUIM010000404.1 GCA_029267645.1 Microbacterium sp. | reverse complement strand
GGGATCCGGCGAGGCCGTCGCGCTCGACATGGAAGCGCTCGACGCGGGCGAGATCGTCGAGCGCTTCCGCCTCGACACGGGCGCGGACTCTGGCGTCGTCGCCCCCGCGGGCGAGTACACGGTCGTCGCGACCGACGACGGATCCGGCGCGGCCGTGTACGACGCAGGCGGCGAGGTCGTCGAGGACGCAGGCGAGGAGTGCGCGGATCCATCCGGCGCGATCGCCACGCGCGTCGGCACCGTCATCGGCTGCGCCGACGGCGCGCTGCTCGCGACGACCGACGCGGGCCCCGTCGAGTTCGAGCGGATCCCGTACCCCTCCGACGAGCCGCGCGCCGAGGCGTTCGCGGGGCGCAAGAACCGGCCCACGGTCGCGGCCCTGTCGGGCGAGCAGGCGTTCTGGCTGCTCGACACGCGGGAGCGCTCGTGGACGCGCGCCGAGGTCGACCGCCCGCTCGCGCAGGTCGTCGCGGCGGACGACGCGGATCGCAACGTCGTCGCGGTCGACGCCGACGGCCGCGTCGTCGTGTTCGGTCCGGACGGCGCCGAGCGCGGCGCGACGGATCCGATCGCGGGCGAGGGATCGACGCTCGTCGTCGACGCGCAGCGCGCCTACCTGTCGTCGCCCGAGGCGGGCGTCGTGTACGAGATCGACTACGCCGACGGCGCCCGCGTCGCCCGCGAGCTCGCCACGCCCACGGCCCCCGACGCAGCGATCGAGGTCGGCCGATGACCGCGCACCCCGGACACAACGACGTCAATTCTTCGCAGAGCGCCCCGAAACGGGCCGGATCCGGCAAGTCCGCACGATTTTGGCGTCGTTGTGTCCCGGGAGTCGTGGTCGTCGGGGCGCTCGCGGCCTCGGGCTGCGCCTCCGCGGGCGCGAGCGACAGGCCGCAGGTCGTCGTGACGACGAACATCCTGGGCGACGTCACGAGCGAGCTCGTGGGCGACGCGGCCGACGTCACGACGCTCATGAAGCCGAACGCCGACCCGCACTCGTTCGAGATCTCGGCGCAGGAGGCCTCGCGGCTGCAGACCGCCGACCTCGTCGTGTCGAACGGGCTCGGGCTCGAGGAGGGCGTCGAGCAGCACCTCGTCTCGGCTGCCGACGCCGGCGTGACGCGCTTCGTCGCGGGCGACGCGATCGACGTCGTGCCGTACGCCGACGAGGCGAGCGGGCCGGATCCGCACTTCTGGACCGACCCCGCGCGCATGGTCGACGTCGTCGACGGCCTCGAGGAGGCGCTCGTCGAGATCGACGGGATCGACCGCGCCGCCGTCGAGCGCGCGGCCGACGACTACCGCGACGAGCTCGCCGCCCTCGACGCGGAGATGACCGACGCCTTCGCCGCGATCCCCGACGAACGCCGCGCGCTCGTCACCAATCACCACGTGTTCGGCTACCTCGCCGAGCGCTTCGACTTCGAGGTCGTGGGCGCCGCGATCCCGGGCGGCACGACGCTCGCCTCGCCCTCCGCGGCCGACCTCGAGGAGCTCGCCACCGCGGTCGAGGAGCACGGCGTGCCCGCGATCTTCGCCGAGTCGTCGCAGCCCGACCGCCTCATGCAGGTGCTGTCGAGCGAGGCGGGCGTCGACGTCGAGGTGATCGAGCTGTTCACCGAGTCGCTGACCGAGCCCGGCGGCGACGCCGACACCTACCTCACCATGATGCGCGAGAACACCGAGCGCATCGCCGCAGGCCTCACGCCGTGAGCGCCGCCGTCCCCCGAAAGGATCACATGAAAACCCACCGCTTCCCCTCCCGGCTCCTCGCCGGCGGATCCCTCGCCGCAGTCGCGCTGCTCGCGGCCGGCTGTGCGACTGGCGGCGCAGAGCCCGCCGCCGACGGCGGATCCGCCGACGGCGGATCCGCCGAGGTCGAGCCCAGCTCCCGCCTCGCCGTCTCGCTCGAGGGCGAGGTCGCCGTGCTCGACGCCGAGAGCCTCGAGGTGCTCGAGACCTTCCCGTCGGAGGACTTCACGCGCGTGAACGCTGTCGGCGACGGCCGAAACGTGCTCGTGACGACGACCGAG
>JAJUIM010000209.1 GCA_029267645.1 Microbacterium sp. | reverse complement strand
TCGGGGCGGAGCCCGACGACGAGCTCCGACACGTCGACCTCGAGGGCCGTCGCGATCTGCAGGAGCGTCGAGATCGTCGGGTTGCCCGCGCCGCGCTCGATGCGCTGGTAGTTCGTGAGGTCCATGTCGGCGCACTCGGCGAGCACTCGGGCGCTCACGCCGGTCCGCGCGCGCAGCTGCGCGATGCGTCGACCGACCTCCTCGGAGACGGCGGAGTGCTTACGGACCATCCGTCGATAGTCTCCCTGCCACGGCCTGTTTGCGCAGGCATTGACACCGGCACTTCTATGCGACTGTTTTTATGCCTGCACGAGCGGCCGCCGCCGTCACGCGGTCTCGCGGTCGGCCCACTCCTGCCAGCGCGCCATGAGCGTCTCGATCGCGGCGCGGAATCGCGCGGACGGGGCGCCCGGCGCGGTGTCGCCGAAGTAGCGCTCGACCCAGAACCGCAGGCGAGACGTCGTCTGCGGATCCTCGAGCACGCGCGCGGCCTCGGCCACGATGTCGCCCGCACGGTCGGCTGTCAGCCATTCGCAGGCGCCCAGGTAGCCGCCCTCGTCGATCTTGGCTGCGGGGTTCGTAGGCCGCGCGACGAGGAGCGGCTTGCCGACCGCGAGCCGGTCGTAGACCATCGCCGAGATGTCGGTGATGGCGACGTCGGCCGCAGCGAGCTGCCACCCGAGCTCGGGGCCGTCGTCGTACACGTGCTGCGCGGTCGGATCGTCGCGGTTGGCCGCCTCGAGCGCCGCGATGATCCGACGGTTCGCCTCGCCGTACGCGGCGTCGACGACACCGCTGCGCGGGTGCGGACGGTAGATCACGCGGTAGCGCGGATCCGCGAGGAGCGCGCCCACGAGCGCCTCGCCGTGGCTCGCGACCGATCCATAGGCTGCCGCGGGGCGGTCGCCCTCCCACGTGGGGGCGTAGAGCACGACGCGGCGATCGTCGGGCTCGTACGGCGTCGCGCCCGAGTAGTGGTCGGCCTGCGGCCGGCCGATCTCGATCGTCTTGCGGTCGAGGTCGAAGTCCCACAGCGTGCGGGTGAGCCGATCGCGGGCCGCCTGGCCCGCGATGAGCGCGTAGTCGTACGCCTTGTACTGGTTGGTGGTCATGTACATCTTGTCGGACTCGCCGTGGTTGATGAACACGTGCCAGCGGCGGCCGTAGCGGAACATCTGGAAGTTGCGCGTGTTCTGGTTCACGTAGAGCACGATGCGGATGTCCTGGCGGTCGAGGAACCGCTCGATGCCGCGCACCTCGGGCACGAAGGCGACGGGCAGCTCGGCGTCGTCGAGCAGGGCCTTCGCCCCCATCGCGTTGCGGGCCATGACGACGACGGGCCACGTCTTCGCGATCTCCTGCAGCGGCCGGTACCACTGGCGCATCTGGTACATGTTGACGTCGCTGTCGGCGAAGTAGACCGCGATCTGGAACCGCCCTCGCTCGAACGGCCCCTGCTGCTTCGCAGCCGCGGTCACGGCACGGTATGCCTTGCGGCCGCGCGCGGCCTTTCGAACGAGGGCCACGGCGTTCTTCGCATCCTTCACCAACGTCACACGCCTCACCGTAACGAGGCGACCTGACATGGCCCCGTGGGATGATCGGAATATGCGTAACGATCCCGGCTCGATGTCCCCAGGACGGGCCCCGCGCGACGCGCCCGCCGTGCCACCGGGATCCGGGGTCTCGTTCGTCATGCCCGTGCTCAACGAGCGCGAGTACCTGCCGCGGGCCATCGCCTCGACCCTCGCACAGGAGGTCGAGGGCCCCCTCGAACTCGTGCTCGCCCTCGGCCCGTCGACCGACGGCACGACGGAGCTCGCGCGCGAGCTCGCGGAGCGCGATCCGCGCATCGTGCTCGTCGACAACCCCGCCGCCGACATCCCGGTGGGCCTGAACCGGGCGATCCGGGCGTCGAAGCACCCGACCATCGTTCGCGTCGACGCGCACTCCGAGCTCAGCCCCGGGTACACGATGCGCGCGATCGCGACCCTCGAGCGCACCCGCGCCGCCAACGTCGGCGGCGTCATGCGGGCGGACGGCCGCACGTCGTTCCAGAAGGCCGCCGCGGCCGCCTACAACTCACGGATTGGCCTCGGCGGCGGCGCCTACCACGGCGCAGCGGAGGAGACCGAGGCCGAGTCGGCCTACCTCGGCGTCATGCGACGCAGCGTGCTCGACGAGGTCGGGCTCTTCGACGAGACCATCCGCCGCGGTGAGGACTGGGAGCTGAACCTGCGGATCCGCCAGGCCGGCTACCGCGTCATGTTCGATCCCGCGCTCTCGGTCACCTACTGGCCGCGCGAAAGCTGGCCGCGCCTCGCGCGCCAGTTCCTCGCGACGGGGCGCTGGCGCGGCGAGCTCGTGCGCCGCTACGGCACGCGCAACTCGCTGCGCTTCTTCGCGCCGCCCGCGCTGCTCGTGACGCTCGCCGCCGCCCTCGTCGTCGCGGTCCTGCGCGGCACGCGGGCGCTCACGGGCGCCGCCGCGGCCGTCGCGGGGATCGTGTACCTGCCGGTCGCGATCTACGCGGGCGTCGTGGCCGCCTTCGCCGCCTCGCGCCGCGGTGCGGGCCTCACCGAACGCGCGTGGATCGCGGTCGTCGTGCCGACCATGCACGTCGCGTGGGGCGCGGGCTTCCTCGCGGGGGTCACGCGCGGCGCGCGCGACACGGTCGACACGTCTCGGCTCTCCGGCCGAAACACGCCGCTCCCGTAACGGGCGTCAGCGGCTGAGGAACCGCTGGTCGATGAGGCGCGCCACGACCCGCTCGGCCGCGTGCCCGTCGTCGCGCGCGTTGAACACGCGCCGCCACTCGGCGTACTTGTCGGCGTAGTCGGCCGGATCCCGGTCGAACGCCGCGACAAGCTCGTCCTGCGAGCGCACGATTGGCCCCGGCGCCCGCTCGGCCAGGTCGAAGTAGAACCCGCGCAGCGCGCCCCGGTAGTGCTCGAGGTCGGGCACGAGGAAGTAGAGCGGCTTGCCCGTGATCGTGAAGTCGAACATGACCGACGAGTAATCGGTCACGAGCGCGTCGGCCGCGAGCATGAGGCGCGACATGTCGGCGTATCCGGTCACGTCGATCACGCGTGGTCCGTGGGCGTTCTGCCCCGGGATCAGCGTGCGGCTGTGGCCGCGCACGAGCACGACCGAGCGCGTCTGCTCGGCGAGGGCGATGGGATCCACGAAGTCGACCATCGCGTCGCGGTCGTCGCGCCAGGTCGGCGCGTAGAGGATGACCCGCTCGTCGTCCGCGATGCCGAGCGCGCGCCGTGTCGCGCCCTCGTCGCCGCGCACGAGCACGTCGTTCCGCGGATACCCCTCGACCCAGATGGGCCGGCCGAGGAACGCGTAGGCGCGGGAGAGGATCCGCGCCGCGAAGCGGTTCTGCGCGAGCAGCACGTCCCAGCGGCGCGATTCCTTCAGCACGGCGCCCCACCGTCGCGGCTGGAAGCCGCCGCGGTGGAGCGCGAGCCGCTTCAGCGGCGTGCCGTGCCAGGTCTGCAGGACGCGCTGGCCCGTGCGCGGCACGTAGCGGCGGCGCAGCCAGTCGTTCACGACGAGCAGGCGCGAGACGCTGCGCGCCCGCCACCACGCGCCGGATCCCTCGACGACGGGCACGGCGCCCTCGGGCACCTCGACCGACAGGTCGACGACGCTCCAGTACCGGGTGACGCCCGGCAGCCGGCGCGCGATCTCGCGGTCGATCGCGAGCGGGTTGTCCCCCGCGACGCGGCCGTAGAAGCTCTCGAAGAACACGGCATCCTCGAGCGGCGCCGCGTGCACGGCGTAGCGGCGCTCGAGCGCAGCGACGGCCTCGGGCGTCTCGATCGAGGGGTCGAGCGGCGGCCCGACGGTCACGCGGTCGTCCGCGACCGCGACGCGCATGTCGGCGTCGATCGCCATGGGCACGGATCCGCGCACCTCGACGCCC
>JAJUIM010000076.1 GCA_029267645.1 Microbacterium sp. | reverse complement strand
TCGGGCACGGCCCAGCTGAGCGTGCCGATCACGAGCACGCCCACGAGCTCGAACAGCACCGCGACCCACGCGACCCGGTACCACGCGGGGCTCTTCGAGAGCAGCAGCGCGACGGTCGCGAGGATGTAGACGACGGCGGCCGCCGCGCTCAGCAGGTACGGGATCGGGGCCTGCTCGAAGCGGCTCGCGATCTGCACGAACGAGCGTCCCGTCGCGGCGAGCGCCATGACGCCGTAGACGAAGGTGAGGACCGTGCCGATGCCGGTGATGCGGCGCGAAGGGCGTGTGTCAGACATATCGAGCCAAGTCTAGGCGCGCGCCCTGAGCGGTGTCCGCGCCAGTCACGCGATCTGGATCGTCCAGATGACGTGCATGCGGTAGACCATGACGGCGACCGCGAGGGCGACCACGCCCATGACGACGACGCTCCAGCGACCGCGGTCGACGAACGCCCACACGATCCCCGCGATCGGCAGCAGCGCGGCCGAGACGAGGTACGTCCAGAACTCGAGCAGGCTGCCCGTCGGATCGTTGCCGACGAAGGGGGCGACGATCGCGACGACGATCTGCGCGATGAGCAGCAGCTGCACGAGTGCGAGGGATCCGACCGACACGTCGCCGGGGCGGCGCCCCGACAGCCCGATGACGATGCAGACGACGCCCGCGAGCACCGCGACGGCGATCTGCGCGATCGTGAACCAGAGGATCATCGCGCGGCGCCTTCCTGCGGCTCGGGCATGTTCATGACGCTCTTCATGACGCCGCGGCGGCGCTCGACGACGCCGACGAGCGCGCCCGCGGGGTCGATGGCGGCGCGGATCCCGTCGAACGCCTCCGGCGCCGCGACCCGCTTGCCGTGCCGCAGGTCGCGCGCGACCTCGGCCGAGACGTCGAGGCGCCCGATCACGGCCGCCGCGGCCTCTGCGGGCGCGACGAGCGCGGCCTCGGGGAGCTCGTCGACGCTCGCCGCGCCGTCGACCGAGAAGCCGCCGATGCGCGTGCGGCGCAGCATCGTGAGGTGTCCCCCGACGCCGAGGTCGGCGCCGAGGTCGCGCGCGAGGGCGCGGATGTAGGTGCCCGACGAGCAGTCGACCTCGACGTCGAGCTCGATCGCGGCGTCGTCACGGCGGATCGCCGTGATCTCGAAGCGAGAGACCGTCACGTCGCGCGCCTTCAGTTCGACCGTCTCGCCGGCCCGCACGCGGTCGTAGGCCCGGCGCCCGTCGACCTTGATCGCGGACACCGAGCTCGGCACCTGCGAGATCTCGCCCGTCAGGCGCGCGACGCCCGCGCGCAGGTCGTCGTCCGAGACTGCGGCCACAGCGGCGGCGGGCGCCGTGGCCGTGAGCTCGCCCTCGGCGTCGTCGGTCGTCGTCGTCTGCCCGAGGCGGATCGTCGCGAGGTAGGTCTTGTCGCAGCCGACGACGAAGGTGAGCAGGCGCGTCGCGGCCTCGACGCCCACGACGAGCAGACCCGTCGCCATGGGATCCAGCGTTCCCGCGTGCCCCACCTTGCGGGTGCCGCGGGCGCGGCGCGTGCGCGCGACGACGTCGTGACTCGTGAGTCCCTGCGGCTTATCGACGAGGAGGATCCCGGAATCGGCCATGATCGCCAGCCTATTGGGCGCGTCTGAGCGTCAGGCGCAGGGCTCGTAGGCGGGCTCGGCCCCCGAGATGACCGACACCGACACGGCGCCGTCGTAGCCGTCGACGTACGTGAAGACGAGCTGCGTGCCGCTGTCGTCGTCGGCGATCGACACGTACGAGCGCCCCTCGATCGACGACGTCGACTCCTCGGCGCGCTCGTAGGCGCCGAGCACCTGCGGCTTCGTGGATCCGAGCCCCAGGTCCTCCTCCGTGCGCGGGCCGACGCCCATCGTGTCGCCGAGCCACGTGACCGTGATCTCGACGACCTCGTCGGTGCCGTCGTGGCGGTCCTTGATGACCATGATGTCGTAGGCGTTGTCGTCGGCCGGCCCGTAAGCCACGCCGTCGCAGTCGATGGGGCCCACGCCCGTCGCCCGGATCTCCGCGAGCGACTCGTCGTAGTCGTCGGCGACCTCGATGGGGCCGATGCCCTGCTCGGTCACGATCCACGTGTCGGGGTCGTGCGGGTCGTTCGTCGTCGTGACCTCGGGCGTCGGCGTCGGGGTCGGCAGCATCGGGGTCTCGGACGTCGTCGCCGACGGCGTCGAGTCCTCCGGCACGGTGGGAACGTTCGACGCGCACCCGCTCATGACGCTCGTGCCCAGAAGGATCGCGGCAAGAGCCGCGACCGCAGGGCGCGCGCGAAGAAGCGTCATGTTCTCTCCGGGGGGTACTTCGAACGTGATCCGACCCTCGAGGTTACGCGGCGAAGGACACAGCGAGGTCACGAAAGCCGATGCGAATGCAACCGTTCCATCACGATCGGATTTCGTACAATATCCGGATGCCGTCCAGCGATCTGTCCGAGATCCTCGTGCCCTGGTATCGCCGGAACGCCCGCGATCTCCCGTGGCGGCGTCCGGGGTTCGGCGCGTGGGGCATCCTCGTCAGCGAGTTCATGCTGCAGCAGACGCAGGTCTCGCGCGTGATCCCCCTGCTCGACGCGTGGCTCACGCGCTGGCCGACGCCCACCGCGCTGGCGGACGCGACTCCCGCCGAGGCCGTGACGCAGTGGGCGAACCTCGGGTACCCGCGGCGCGCGCTCTGGCTGCACCGCGCGGCCATCGAGATCCGCGACCGCCACGGCGGCGTCGTGCCGCGCGGCGTCGACGCCCTGCTCGCGCTCACGGGCATCGGCGACTACACGGCCCGCGCCGTCGCCGTCTTCGCGTACGGCGACCGGCACCCCGTGGTCGACACGAACACGCGCCGCGTGCTCGCGCGGGCGATCGGCGGCGACGCCCACCCTGCTCCCCCGCATCGCCGCGACCTCGAGCAGATGGCGGCGCTGCTGCCCGAGGACGACGCCGACGCGGCCGTCATGAACGCCGCCGTCATGGAGCTCGGGCAGGTCGTCTGCACGGCCCGTTCTCCGAAGTGCGGCGAGTGCCCGATCCGGTCGCAGTGCGCGTGGGTGCAGGGCGGATCCCCCGCGACGCCCGACACGCGGCGCAAGCAGGCGCGCTACGAGGGCAGCGACCGTCAGGCGCGCGGCGCCGTGCTGCGCGCGCTGCGCGAGGCCGCGCCGGATCCGCTGCCCCGCGCGGCGCTGCTCGTCGACTGGCACGACCCGGCCCAGCGCGACCGCGCGCTCGCGACGCTCGAGACCGACGGCCTCATCGAGCCCGACGGCGAGCTCGTCGCCCTCCCCCGCTGACAACACAACGCAGTCAATCCGAGGCCTCATGGCCCGACACACCGGGGTTTCGGCCCGGGTGCCGCCGGATTGACTGCGTTGTGTTGGAACGCGGAGTCGGGGTGGTGGGAGGAGACGTCAGCCTCGCGGCTCGTCCTCGTCGTCGTGCTTGTACGGGTCGGCGTCGCCGGCGTAGGTGGCCCCTGCCGCGAGACCGTGCACGGCCTCGTCGCGCTCGCGCGCCTCGCGCAGCAGCTCGGTCAGGTGCGACGCCTCCTCGGGCAGGGCGTCGGGGATGAACTCGAGCGTCGGCGTGAGGCGGGTGTTGAGCTTGCGGCCGACCTCGCTGCGCAGCATGCCCGTCGCGGCCTTGAGCGCCGCGGCCGTGCCCTCGCGCTCCTCGTCGGTGCCGTAGACCGTGTAGAACACGCTCGCGTTCTGCAGGTCGCCCGTGACGCGCACGTCGGTGATCGTCACGAAGCCGAGCCGCGGGTCGCGCAGCCCCTTCTGAAGCCGCTCAGACAGCACCACGCGGATGCGGTCGGCGACGCGGGCCTGTCGTTCGAAACCGGCCATGGATCTCTCCCCTTCTGGGACGATCCTGCCGGGCACCCTCGCGGGTGCCCGGCAGGTCAGTGATGTGCGATCAAGCGTAGGCGATCAGTCGCGCGGCTTCTCGACCATCTCGATCGTCTCGATCTCGTCGCCCACCTGGATGTCGTTGAACTTGCCGAGGCCGATACCGGCCTCGAAGTCCGTCTTGACCTCGGTGACGTCGTCCTTGAAGCGACGCAGCGACTCGATGGCGAGGCCATCGGCCAGCACGACGCCGTCGCGGATGACGCGCGCCTTGGCGTTGCGCGTGATCGTGCCGCTCTTGACGAGCACACCCGCGATGTTGCCGAACTTCGAGGAGCGGAACACCTCGCGGATCTCGGCGAGACCCGCCTGCGCCTCCTCGAACTCGGGCTTGAGCATGCCCTTGAGCGAGGCCTCCACGTCGTCGATCGCGTTGTAGATGACGTTGTAGAAGCGGATGTCGACGCCCTCGCGGGCGGCGGCCTCGCGGGCCTTCGTGTCCGGGCGGACGTTGAAGCCGAGCACGATCGCGTTGTCGATCGTCGCGAGGTTGATGTCGCTCTCGGTGATCGCGCCGACGCCGCGATGGATGATGCGCAGCTGCACGCTGTCGTCCACCTCGATCTTCAGGAGCGACTCCTCGAGCGCCTCGACGGCACCCGACACGTCGCCCTTGATGATGAGGTTGAGCGACTCGACCTTGCCCTCCTCGAGGGCCTTCGTGAAGTCCTCGAGCGACATGCGCTTGCGGGCCTTCGCGAGTGCCGCGTTGCGCTCGACAGCCTCGCGCTTCTCGGCGATCTGGCGGGCGGTGCGGTCGTCCTCGGGCACGAGGAACAGGTCGCCGGCGCGCGGGACCGAGTTGAGGCCCTGCACCTGGACGGGACGCGACGGTGCCGCCTCCTCCACGCGCTCGCCGTGCTCGTCGATCATGGCGCGCACGCGGCCGTAGGCCGTGCCCGCGACGATCGGGTCGCCGACGCGCAGCGTGCCGCCCTGGACGAGGACGGTCGCGACGGATCCGCGGCCCTTGTCGAGCTTCGCCTCGATCGCGATGCCGCGCGCCTCCTTGTTGGGGTTCGCGCGCAGGTCGAGACCGGCGTCGGCCGTCAGCAGCACGGCGTCCAGGAGGTCCTGGATGCCCGTGCCCTGTCGCGCCGACACGTCGACGAACATGACGTCTCCGCCGTACTCCTCGGCGACGAGGCCGTACTCGGTGAGCTGCGAGCGCACCTTCGCCGGGTTGGCCTCGGGCTTGTCGACCTTGTTGACCGCGACGACGATCGGCACCTCGGCGGCCTGAGCGTGGTTCAGCGCCTCGACCGTCTGCGGCATGATGCCGTCGTCGGCCGCGACCACGAGGATCGCGATGTCGGTCACGTCGGCACCGCGCGCACGCATGGCGGTGAACGCCTCGTGACCCGGGGTGTCGATGAAGGTGATCGCGCGGTCGTGGCCCTCGTGCTCGGTCCACACCTGGTAGGCGCCGATGTGCTGCGTGATGCCGCCGGCCTCGCCCTCGATCACGGTCGTGTGACGGATCGCGTCGAGCAGTCGCGTCTTACCGTGGTCGACGTGGCCCATGACGGTGACCACCGGAGGACGGATCTCGAGGTTCTCGTCGTCCTCCTCGAGCTCCTCCTGCTCGAGGTTGAGGCCGAAGCTCTCGAGGAGCTCCTTGTCCTCGTCCTCGGGCGAGACGATCTCGACCTTGTAGCCGATCTCGGCGCCGAGCACCTCGAACGTCGACTCGTCGAGCGACTCGGTCGCGGTCGCCATCTCACCGAGGTGGAACAGCACCGTCACGAGGTTGCCCGGGGGCACCGCCACACCGTGCATCTGCTCGAGCTTCTCGGCGAAGTCGGCGATCGATGCGCCGCGGCGCATGCGGATGATCGTGTCGCCGTCGCCGCGGGGAACCTTGACGCCGCCGACGACGGGCGCCTGCCGCATCTCGAATTCCTGGCGCTTGGCCCGACGCGACTTGCGCTGCTTGGACTTGCCGCCCCCCTTTCCGAACGCACCGGCCGTGCCGCCGCGGCGACCGCCGGGACCGGGACGACCGGCGAAGCCGCCGCCGGGACGGAAACCGCCGCCGGCACCGGGTCCGCCGCCCTGGCCCGGGCGCTGCTGGAACGGAGCGCCGCCCGGACGGCCGCCGCCGGCACCGGGACGACCGCCGCGACCGCCGCCAGGACGACCCGGCTTCGGGGCGCCCGGACGGGGCGCCTGCGGCTTGGGGGGACGGGGGATGTTCGCGGGTGTGGGGCGCTGCCCCATGCCCTGCGAGGACGAGTACGGGTTGTTGCCCGGACGCGGTCCCGCGGCGGGGCGCTGCCCCATGCCCTGCGAGGACGAGTACGGGTTGTTGCCGGGACGCGCCTGGCCGGGCTTGGGGGCGCCGGGCTTGGCGTTGCCCTGGCCGGCCCCAGCACCGCGGGCCTGTCCGCCCGGCTTCGGGGCGCCGGGTCGCGGCGCGTCGCCCGCAGGCTTCGCGGGCTCGGCAGGCGCCGCCTGCTCGGCGGGCTTCGGGGCCTCGGATCCGGGCTTCGGAGCCGACGAGCGACCGGCGGGCCCGGGCTTGGGGGCGCCGGGCTTCGGCGCGGACGCACCGGGCTTCGGGGCGCCCGGCTTGGGCGCGCCACCCGGCTTCGGCGCGTTCGACGCGGCCGACTTCTTGTCGCCGGACGCCTTCGCGGCGCCCTCGGCCTCGAACGCGGCGCGCAGCTTGCGCGCCACGGGAGGCTCGACGGTCGACGACGGGCTCTTCACGAACTCGCCGAGCTCCTTGAGCTTCGCGAGGGCCGTCTTGCTGTCGACGCCGATCTCGGCCGCGATCTCATGTACGCGTGGTTTAGCCACAATTCTCCTGTCTGGGCGAGTCTGCCCAGGCAGGGCAGACCTCTAGAGGCGGACGGGTCTCATTTCGAGCCGTTCACTTGATTTCCATAGCTGTTCAGCCGTTCTGTGAGTGTCTGCGTGTCGAGTGGTCCCGGCACACGGAGTGCTCGTACGAATGCGCGTCGCTGGATGGCCAGCTCTGCGCAACGGCGAGTGGGGTGCACCCACGCGCCTCTCCCCGGCATCGACGCGGACTCGTCGACGACGAGCCGAGATTCGGTGGCGATCACCCGCAGAAGCGCGGATCGGGAGTCACGCGTGCGGCATCCGACGCACGTTCGTATCGGATCCATCCTACACCCCTCGCCTGCCGCGGCCTCGACCGCGCGTGTCAGTCCTCGTCGAGGATGCTGTCCGGCTGGATGTCGATCTTGGCGCCCGTGAGCTTCGCGGCGAGGCGGGCGTTCTGGCCCTCCTTGCCGATCGCGAGCGACAGCTGGTAGTCGGGAACGAGCGCGCGCACGGCCTTCGTCTTCTCGTCGAGCACGAAGCTCGACGACACCTTGGCGGGGCTCAGCGCGTGGGCGACGAAGGTCGCAAGGTCGCTGTCGTAGTCGACGATGTCGATCTTCTCGCCACCCAGCTCGTCCTGCACGGCGCGCACGCGGCGGCCGAGCTCGCCGATGCAGGATCCCTTCGCGTTGATCGACGGGTCGCTCGCGGTCACGGCCATCTTCGTGCGGTGGCCGGCCTCGCGGGCGAGCGAGGTGATCTCGACGAGACCCGACGCGATCTCGGGCACCTCGAGCGCGAACAGCTTGCGCACGAGCCCGGGGTGCGTGCGCGACACCGTGATCGACGGGCCCTTGGCGCCGCGGGAGACGCTCGTCACGTACACGCGGAGGCGCGCGCCGTGCGGGTACTCCTCGCCCGGCACCTGCTCCTCGGGCGGCAGGATCGCCTCGACCGTGCCGAGGTCGATGTGGATCATGCGCGGGTTGGGGCCCTGCTGCACGACGCCGGCGACGATGTCGCCCTCCTTGCCGCGGAACTCGCCGAGCACGGCGTCGTCGGCGATGTCGCGCAGGCGCTGGCTGATGACCTGCTTCGCAGCGTAGGCGGCGATGCGCCCGAAGTCCTCGGGGTTCTGCTCCTCCTCGCCCACGACGGCGCCCTCGTCGTCGGTGACCGGCGTGAGCACGGCGACGTGGCCGGTCTTGCGGTCGAGCTCGGCGCGGGCGCCGTGGGGCACCTCGCCGGACTGCGTGACGTGCTTCGCGTATGCGGTCAGCACGGCCTGTTCGATGATCGCAGCCAGCTCATCGAACGGAATCTCCTTCTCGCGTTCGATCGAACGCAACAGGGCCAGATCGATCTCCACAGCAGCCTCCCTATTCAGCTCTCCCGCCGGCAGACGTTCGCGCCGACATCTCCTCGACGATACCCGACGGGAT
>JAJUIM010000408.1 GCA_029267645.1 Microbacterium sp. | reverse complement strand
CGGCTCTGGCCCGAGGCCGAGGGCGCCTACCTGCTCTCGCCCGTCGCCCGCCTGTTCTCGGAGCCCGACGTCGCGCTCATCACCGAGAGCGAGATCAACATCGCGATCGATCCGATCGGTACCCTCGGCGTCTTCTCCGACGTCGCCGTGCCGCCGGGCAGCGCGGGCGGCCTGCTCGCGGGCCTCTTCGACTCGACGACGCTCACGAACTTCCAGAACGTGCTCGACCCCGCCAAGTCGGGCGGCGTCTTCCTCAACGGCAACACCGCCTCGCTGTTCTTCGCTGTCGCCGCGTGTGCGGCCGTGTGGGGCATCGCGAGCGGGCGCCTCCGCGTCCTGCACGCCGTCACGGCCCTCGCTTCCATCGCGGCGATCGTCGCGACGGGATCCAAGACCGCGCTCGTCCTGCTCGTCGCCCTGCCCGTGCTCGCGCTGTACGTCGCGTTCACGGCGCGGCGCCCGAAGCAGGGCGCGATCGTCGGGGGCGCCGCGGTCGCCATCGGCATCGCCGGATCCGTCGCCGTGCTCCTCTGGAAGCCGCACCTCGTCACGAGCGGCACCCTGAACGACCGCTTCGTGCTGTGGCGCATGGTCGCCGACTCGTTCCCCGGCACGTGGTTCACGGGCTTCGGCTTCGGCAACTGGCGCGAGCACATCGTCGATGTGTGGCCGCAGTACTTCCCGAACGTCGCGCCGCAGATCTGGCCGCCCCACAACCTCCTGCTGCAGGCGTGGGTCGACGCGGGGCTCATCGCGCTCGTGCTCACGATCGCGCTCATCGTCGTGAGCACGGTCGGCGCCGTGCGCCGCTTCGGCGACGGGCGCGACGAGCCGCTCTTCGGATCCGACACCGTGCGCCGCGGCGCCGTGCTCGTCGGGCTGCTGTGGATCCTGCTGCACGGCATGGCCGACACGACCTTCTTCGCGGGCGACAACCACACGCTGCCGTTCGCCGCCGTGTTCACGGCGCTCGCCCTCACCCCGTCCCGAAAGGCCACCGCATGACGACCTACGTGTACTACCCGCGCGGGCTCGCCACGGGCGGCCCCGAGGCGCTGCACCAGCTCGTCGACTCGCTGCGGCGGCAGGGGCAGGAGGCGTTGCTCGTGCCCATTCCCGGCACGGAATCCACGCCGCGCGCCGAGCGCTACGCCCACTACGACGCCCCCGAGGCGCGCGCCGTCGTCGACACCGCCGGCAACCACGTCGTCGTGCCCGAGACGCAGGCGCTGCTGCTCAAGGGCCTGCGCCGCGCCCGCCCCTTCCTGTGGTGGCTCTCGATCGACTACGCGCCCCGCTTCGTGATCGAGCGCGACCGCACCTCGCTGCTGCCGATCGAGCGCGGCCGCAACCACCGCGCCCCGCTGCTGCAGGTGCGGCAGGTCAAGCGCGCCCTGCGCGGCCTCGCGACGGGCGAGGATCGCCTGCTCGGCCGCGTCGAGCACCTCGCCCAGTCGCACTACGCGTGGAACCACGTGTTCGCGCACCTCGGGCGGCCCGGATCCATCCTCAGCGACTACACGCCCGTCGCGCCGTCTGCGGCAGACGCCGCTGATCGGATCGCGCGCGTCACGTACAACCCCGCAAAGTCACGGCCGATCATGGCCGAGTTCGCCAAGCGCTGGCCCGGCATCGAGCTGCTGCCGCTGCAGAACATGACGGGCGACGAGGTCGCTGAGGCCCTGCGCACGTCGCTCGTGTACCTCGACCTCGGCGCGCACCCCGGCAAGGACCGCCTGCCGCGCGAGGCCGCGGTCGCCGGATCCGTCGTGCTCGTCGCGAACCGCGGCGCCGCCGCGAACGGCGTGGACGTGCCGATCCCCCGCGAACACAAGATCGACGTGCTGCCCGACGTCGTCACGAACGCCAAGCGCGCGCTCGACGGCGTGCTCGCGGATCCCGCGGCCGCCCTCGCCGCCCAGGCCGACTACCGCGAGCGCATCACCCACGAGCGCGCCGTGTTCGACGACGAGGTCGCCGCCGTGTTCATCCACGG
>JAJUIM010000360.1 GCA_029267645.1 Microbacterium sp. | reverse complement strand
CTGTTGGGCGTGATGGGCGAGCCCGTGATCGGCAGGTTGAGGATCCACGGGTGCCGCAGGAACACGGCCGACTGCTCGTGGAAGAGCACCGTGAGCTTCTCGCGCCACCCCTCCGCATCGCGCGAGGCGAGCGAGGGCGCGCCCGTCGCCTCCTCCTGCATGAGCAGCAGCAGGTCGTCCTTCGCCGTCACATAGCGGTACAGCGACATGGGCGTGAAGCCGAGCCGCTTGGCGACGGCCGCCATCGACACGGCCCCGATGCCCTCCGCATCGGCCAGCTCGACGGCCGTCTCGACGATGCGCTCGACGCTCATCTCGCGCTTGGGCCCGCGCTGCGGGTTGGCCGCGAGGCCCCACGCGAGCGCGATTCCGCGCGGCAGCTCTGTCTCGTCCGTCACCCTTCCACTCTAGGGGTGTGTATATCGTAAACAGTGTGTTATGGTCATAAACAGTTTCGACCGTACACGAAAGGATCCGCATGACCCCCGCCATCGAGATCCGCGACCTGCGCAAGCGGTTCGGATCGCACGACGTCCTCACGGGCGTCGACCTGACCGTCGAGTCGGGCGAGATCTTCGCCCTGCTCGGCCCCAACGGCGCCGGCAAGACGACGATCGTGAACATCCTCACGACGCTCGTGCGCCCGGATGCCGGCACGGCCCGCGTCACAGGCATCGACGTCGCGTCGGACCCCGCGGCGGTCGCGCAGCGCATCGCCCTCACGGGCCAGGCTGCCGCCGTCGACGAGGTGCTCACGGCCCGCGAGAACCTCGCGATGTTCGGGCGCCTCTCGGGCCTGTCGCGCCGCGACGCCCACACGCGCGCCGACGACCTGCTCGAGCGCTTCGACCTCGCGGGCGCGGCGACCCGCCGCGTCGGCACGTTCTCGGGCGGCATGCGACGCCGCCTCGACCTCGCCCTGAGCTTCGTCGTGCAGCCGGTCGTGCTGTTCCTCGACGAGCCGACGACGGGGCTCGACACCCGCAGCCGCCGCGAGCTGTGGCAGATCATCGCGTCGCTCGCGAGCGCCGGCACGACCGTCTTCCTCACGACGCAGTACCTCGAGGAAGCCGATCAGCTGGCCGACCGCATCGCCGTGCTGCACGAGGGCCGCATCGCGGCGCTCGGCACGGCCGACGACCTCAAGGCGCGCGTCGGCGGCGGATCCGTCCAGCTGCGCGACGCGGACGGGGCCCTCCTCCGCGAGATCCCCACCGACGGATCCGTGACCTCGCTCCGCCGCGCGGTCGACGACATCGACCGCGAGGGCCTCGCGGGCGACGTCACGATCGCGCGCCCCACCCTCGACGACGTGTTCCTCGCCCTCACCGAGACGAAGGAGGCGGCATGACCGCTCTCGCAACCCGCCCGCGCCTGGGCGGCCTGACCGCGGAGGCCGTCTTCATCGGCCGCAGCCTTCGCCACTCGCTGCGCGACGCCGAGTCGCTCATCATGTCCATCGCGCTGCCGGTCATGCTCATGCTGATGTTCACGTACGTGTTCGGCGGAGCGATCGACCCGTCGGGCGGCTACGTCGACTACGTCGTGCCCGGCACGATCCTGACGTGCGCGGGCTTCGGCGCCGCCACGACCGCCACGTTCGTGGCGAACGACATGACGGGCGGCATCATCGACCGGATCCGCACGATGCCGCTGCGCGCCGGCGCCGTCCTCACGGGCCACGTCGTCGCGTCGCTCGCGCGGAACCTCCTCGCGACGGGCGTCGTCGTGCTCGTGGCGCTCGCGATCGGCTTCCGCCCGACCGCGTCATTCCTCGACTGGATCGGCGCGATCGCGATCATCGCGATCTGGATCTTCGCGATCACGTACCTCTTCGCCGCGATCGGCCTCGCCGCCGGATCCGCCGAGGCCGCGAGCGGCTACGGCTTCATCCTGCTGTTCCTGCCGTACGTCTCGAGCGGGTTCGTGCCGGTCGAGACGATGCCCGACTGGCTGCAGGCCGTCGCCGAGGTCCAGCCCGTGACGCCCGTCATCGAGACGATCCGCATGTTCCTGCTCGGCACCGACGCGGGATCCGCCCCGCTGTGGGCGCTCGTGTGGTGCGCCGGCATCGTCGTCGTCGCGGCGGCGTGGGGCGCGTGGCTCTTCCGCCACAAAGCCGGCCGCCGCTGATCAGCCCGCGCGCCGTCTCCCTGCCCGGGGCGGCGCGCGGCGCGGTCAGGCGCCCAGGCGCTTGAGGGCCGTCTGCACGACCGCGGCGGTGCGGCCGAGCGACTCGGCGAACTTCGTCGCGGGCTCGGGCAGCGGCGCGTAGATCGAGCGGGTCGCCTCGGCCGCGAGCTCTTCCTCGTCGACGAAGAACGGCACGAGCCAGTCGTCG
>JAJUIM010000409.1 GCA_029267645.1 Microbacterium sp. | reverse complement strand
ACGCTCGGGGTCGGCCTCATCAGCGTGGGCTGGATGGGCCGCCTGCACAGCCGCGCCTACACGGCCCTCCCCCACGTCTACCCCGAGCTCGGCGTCGCGCCGCGCCTCGTGCAGGCCGCCGACACGGCCGAGGCCGGGCGCCGCGTCGCGACCGACGTGCTCGGCTACGCCTCGACGACCGCCGACTACCGCGAGGTGCTCGCCAACCCCGAGGTCGATGTCGTGTCGATCTGCGCGCCGAACTTCCTGCACGCCGAGATCGGCGTCGCCGCTGCCCGCGCCGGCAAGCCCTTCTGGATCGAGAAGCCCGTCGGCCGCGGTGCCGCCGACACGACCGCCGTGCGCGACGCCGCGATCGAGGCGGGCGTCGCGACGAGCATCGGCTTCAACTACCGCCAGCCGCCCGCGATCCAGCGCGCGCGCCAGCTCATCACGGAGGGCGCGCTCGGCCGCATCACGAACGTCCGCGGCCGCTTCTTCGGCGGCTTCAACGCGGATCCGCAGGCGCCGCGCGCGTGGCGCTTCGTGCGCAAGCAGAGCGGATCCGGTGTGCTCGGCGACCTCATGGGGCACCTCGTCGACCTCGTGCACTTCCTGCTCGGCCCCATCGGATCCGTCACCGCCACGACGGGCACGTACATCCCCGAGCGCCCCGGTCTGCCGGGCTCGCCCGACGCGGGCCGCCTGCTGCCGGTCGAGAACGAGGACTACGCGAACATGCTCGTCCGCTTCGACGACGCCGCGCTCGCGGCCGGCGCGCTCGGCACGCTCGACGCCTCGTGGATCGCCGTCGGCCCGAAGGCCGAGTACGCGATCGAGGTGTTCGGCACCGAGGGCTCGCTGCGATGGGACTTCGAGCGGCTCAACGAGCTGGAGGTCGCCATCCGCCAGGAGGGGCGCAGCGTCGGCTACCAGCGCCTGTTCGCCGACGAGTCGTTCCCCGAGTACGCCCGTTTCCAGCCCGGATCCGGCACGCCGATGGGCTACGACGACCTCAAGACGATCGAGGCGCGCAAGTTCGTCGAGGCCGTGCTCGGCACGGGATCCGAGAACTCGAACATCCACGACGCGCTCGCGTCGGCGCAGGTGCTGACGGCCGCCGAGGAATCGGCGGAGACGGGCCGGTGGGTCGACACCCCCGTCGTGCCGGGCCACACGGGCAACGTGCGGCGCTGACGGATCGGGGCCGGGCCGCCGCGACGAGCGACAACGGCCCGGCTGTCCGGCCCCGCGTCACGCCCGCTCAGTCGCGCGGGAGGAGCGTGTACTTCGTCGAGAGGTACTCGTGGATGCCCTCGAGGCCGCCCTCGCGGCCGACGCCCGACTGCTTCACGCCGCCGAACGGCGCGGCGGCGTTCGAGACGACGCCCGCGTTGAGGCCCATCATGCCGGTCTCGAGCCGGTCGATCATGCGGTGCCCGCGCGTGAGATCCTCCGTGTAGACGTACGACACGAGGCCGTACTCGGTGTTGTTGGCGAGGCGCACCGCCTCGTCCTCGTCCGCGAACGTCGAGATCGCGAGCACGGGCCCGAAGATCTCCTCGCGCAGGATCGCGCTGCCGTCCGTGACGCCCGCGAGCACGGTGGGCTCGTAGAACGTGCCGTCGCCGACGAGCGGCTGGCCGCCCGTGAGCACGGTCGCACCGCGCCCCACGGCGTCGGTCACGAGCCGGTCGATCGAACCGACCGCGTCGGAGTCGATGACGGGGCCGATCGCCACGCCGTCCTCCGTGCCGCGGCCCACGCGCATCGCCCGCACGCGCTCGGCGATCCGCTTCGCGAACTCGTCGGCGACCGACTCGTGCACGAACAGGCGGTTCGCGGCCGTGCAGGCCTGGCCGATGTTGCGGAACTTCGCCGCCATCGCGCCCTCCACCGCCTTGTCGAGGTCCGCATCCTCGAACACGACGAACGGCGCGTTGCCGCCGAGCTCCATCGACACGCGCAGCACGTTCTCGGACGCCTGCGCCATGAGCTGCTT
>JAJUIM010000262.1 GCA_029267645.1 Microbacterium sp. | reverse complement strand
TGGCTCCACCCTGTCAGCGTGGTCTGACATTCGCATGGTCGGCTCGGGCGGCCCCGGTATCCTGGAGGTCATGGCCGCATCCCCCGAGACCAAGATCGACGCGAAGAAGGAGGGGCGGGCCATCCGGCTCGGATCCCTCGACGAGGCGTTTCAGCGATACCGCACGCCGACCGCGAATCAGGCCCTGATCCGCCGCATCGCGGAGCGCGCGGGAGCGAGCTCGCTCGTCGGCTACCGCACCTACTTCCGCATGGAGCGCAGCTCGGGCGGCCCCGCCCTCGAGGTGCACCCGGGCTACACGAACGGCTTTCGCTCGGAGTCCGACGCGGCGCGTCTGGCGGGCGACGCCGAGCGGTGGAATAGCCGCCGGTTCCACGGCGCGTGGGGCGTGACGCATCCCGAGAAGGGGGCGGAGCCCGTCGTCGCGACGCCCGCGCGCAGGTCGTCCGCGGCGCCGCGCGCACCTCGCGCCGCGCGCCAGCCCGAGCGCGTCGCCGCCGTGTGCCCGACCTGTTTCATGGAGCTGCCCGCCACGGGCGTCTGCGCCGTCTGCGACTGACGCCCCTCGTCGAAGAGATCTTCGACGACGTTGCCGATCATTCGAAAGTGTGTTCGAATGATGGTGTGAGATGGAGCGGTCAGCTGGTGCGCGACGGATCCGCGGATCCGGCCGCCCTCGTGAGCATGCGCGGGCTCGTCCGCTCGGTGCGCACGCCCGAGTTCGCGGGGCTCACCTTCCACGAGGTCGTGGCGAAGACCGCGCTCAATCAGGTCCCTACCGCGAGCTCGATGCCGTTCCACTGGACCGTGAACCCGTACCGGGGCTGCAGTCATCAGTGCGTCTACTGCTTCGCCCGCCAGACCCACACCTACCTCGACTTCGATGCGGGTGATGACTTCGACCGGCAGGTGGTCGTGAAGGTCAACGTCGCCGACGTGCTGCGAGCAGAGCTCGGGCGCAGATCGTGGCGGCACGAGCTCGTGGCGCTCGGCACGAACACCGACCCGTACCAGCGGGCCGAGGGGCGGTACGAGCTCATGCCGGGCATCATCCGAGCGCTCGGCGAGAGCGGCACGCCGCTGTCGATCCTCACGAAGGGCACGCTGCTGCGGCGAGATCTGCCCCAGCTGCGGCAGGTCGCCGATCACCTGCCCGTCGACCTCGCGATGTCGATCGCGATCTTCGACGACGCGCTGCAGAAGGCGGTCGAACCGGGCACGCCGACGACCGCGGCGCGGCTCGCGACGGTGCGCGCGGCGGCCGAGCTGGGGTTCCCGGTCACGGTGTTCCTCATGCCGATCATGCCGTGGCTGACCGACCAGCCCGAGCACCTCGAACGAGCCGTCGCGGCGATCGCGGATGCCGGCGCGAGCCGGGTCGTCTTCGGCGCGCTCCATCTGCGCCCGGGCGCGCGCGAGTGGTTCCTCGACTGGATCTCGCGCGAGCACCCCGAGCTCGAGCGCGGCTACCGCACGTTCTACGGCAACTCGTCATACGCGCCGGCCGGCTACCGCAAGCAGCTCGCGGCGCGCATGCGGCCGATCCTGCGCAGGCACGGCCTCGACGCGCGCGACGACGAGGATCAGCCGGAGAACCGCCGCGCCGCGCGCGAGGCCGCGACCCTGCCGACCTTCGCGCCGACGCCGCAGCCGACGCTCTTCTGAGCGCGCGTCACCAGCGGTCGTGCACCTGCGGGCGGATCCGCTCGTCGTACAGCTCGCGCACGCCCGCGAGGAACGCGTCGGGCAGCGGCCCCACCTCGGCCGCGGCCGCGTTCGCGCGGGCCTGCGGATCCGTGCGCGCGCCCGGGATCACGGTCGTCACGCCCGGCTGCTGGATCACCCACGCGAGCGCCGCCTGCGCGGGCTCCATGCCGTGCCGGCGCGCGAGGGCGGCGAACTCGGCGGCCGCGTCGACGCCCGTCTCGAAGTCGACGCCCGCGAAGGTCTCGCCGACGTCGAACGCGGCGCCCCGCCGGTTGAACGAGCGGTGGTCGTCGGCCGCGAACGTCGTCTCGCGGGTGTAGCGGCCCGACAGCAGGCCGCTCGCGAGCGGCACGCGCGCGATGACGCCGACGCCCGCCGCCTTCGCCGCGGGCAGCACCTCGTCGAGCGGCTTCTGGCGGAACGCGTTCACGATGATCTGCACGGTCGCGAGGTTCGGGCGGGCGATCGCCGACAGCGCCTGCGCGCACGTCTCGACGCTCACGCCGTACGAGGCGATCGCGCCCTCGGCGACGAGCGTCTCGAGGTCGTCGAAGACGCAGTCGGACGCGAAGACGTCGTCGGTGGGGCAGTGCAGCTGCACGAGGTCGAGCGTGTCGACGCCGAGGTTGCGGCGCGACCGGTCGGTCCAGTCGCGGAACGCCTCGAGCGACGAATACCGCAGCGACGGCACGACGGCGCGGCGCATCATCTTCGTCGCGACCGTGCCGTTCCAGGACGGGTTCGCGCGGCGCCACGACGCGATCCGCTGCTCGCTGCGACCGTCGCCGTACACGTCGGCCGTGTCGAAGAACGTCACGCCGCTCTCGGCCGCCGCGTCGAGCACGTCGAGCGCCTGGACCTCGCCGACCTCGCCCCAGTCGCCGCCGAGCTGCCACGTGCCGAGCCCGATCACCGAGACTTCGCGGTGCGTGCGTCCGAGGGTCCTGTGCTCCACAGCTGCTCCCATCGTTCCTGAGGCGTGGATCCAGCCTACGGCGCGTGCGCCGTGCGTCGCCTCGGAAGACGCTCGCGACGACGCGGGCCGGAATCTTCCGCGGCGCGCGCATCTCGCGCTCCGTTGAGCCTGTCGCACGTGCGGCGAACCTTCGAGGAAGGCTGATCATGGCGGAGAACACGACCGACGAGGCGCAGCCCTCCCTGCTGGCCGCGCTCGCGGCCGAATTCCTCGGAACCCTCCTCCTCGTGCTCGGCGGCGCCGAGCCGCTCGCGCAGCTGTGGGTGTTCCTCGTGTTCCCGATCGTCGGCGCGCTTATCGCGGGCGTGCTGCACCGCGTCGTGTTCGACCGCCGCGACAGCTGACGGATCAGGCGAGCGGGATCACCATCGGATCCCCGACACGGGATCCGGCGCGATCGCGGCGTCGAGGCCGAAGACGTCGCGCACGTTGTCCGCCGTGAGGACGGCCGCGGGATCGCCCTGGGCGACCACGCGGCCGTCCTTCATGAGGACGAGGCGGTCGGCGTAGCGCGCGGC
>JAJUIM010000033.1 GCA_029267645.1 Microbacterium sp. | reverse complement strand
GGCGCCGCCGCGAGCACCGCGATCCCGGCG
This sequence comes from Microbacterium sp., assembly GCA_029267645.1. Taxonomy (GTDB): domain Bacteria; phylum Actinomycetota; class Actinomycetes; order Actinomycetales; family Microbacteriaceae; genus Microbacterium. The sequence goes on along the minus strand of JAJUIM010000033.1, from coordinate 11,638 downwards.
ACGAGGTGCGCGCCGAGCGAGGCCGCGTCTGCGAGCGCGAGCAGCGCAACGACGGCGACGAAGGGCCATGCGAGCGCGAGCGCCTGCCGCACCCCCTGCACCGTGCCGCCGGGGCGCAGCGCGCGAGCGAGGTCGTCGCCGTGGCGCTCGAGCGCGCGCATGCGGCGGTCCTCGGCCTGCAGCGTGCGGATCTCGGCGAGGCCCACGACGTCGTTCGTGAGGTGCTCGTCGATCTCCGCCCGCGCCGCCACGACGTCCCGCGCCGAGCGCGCCGCGCTGCGGGCGCCGATGAGCGGGACGACAACCGCGCCGAACGCGAACGCCGCGAGCGCCACGAGCCCCTCGACGGGCCCGACGCCCGCCGCGACCGCTGCGCTCACCGCGAGCGGCACGACGACGGCGGTCGCGGCAGGCACGATCGTGTGCGCGAAGAACACCTCGATGCGGTCGACGTCGCGCGTCGCGACGGTCGTGAGGTCGGCCGATGCCGCCGCCTCGTCGTCGAGCGAGAGCGGCGCGACCGCGTCGAAGAGCGCGAGCCGCATGTCGGCGAGCAGCTCGAACGCGGCGCGGTGGCCGAGATAGTGCTCGAGGTAGCGGCCGGCGCCCGCGAGAATCGCGAGGCCCGCACACGCGGCGCCGACCGCGACCAGCGACGGGGCGCCGCCCGACGCTGCGTCCGCGATCGCGGCGGTCGGGACGACGAGGATCCCGATCGCCGCCGCGAGGCTCACGAGTCGCGCGACGAAGGATCCCGCGAGCAGGAGTCGGGCGGGGCGGGCCAGGCGCAGCAGCGAGCGGATCATCACGGCTCGTCCCCCGTGGCCAGGACGTCGGCGGGGCGGCCGACCCGCGTGATGCGGCCCGCCTCGACGACCGCGACGGATCCCGCGATGCGCGCCTCGTCGTGCCGGTGCGTGATCATGACGACGGAGCGCTCGTGCCCGACCGCCTCGAGCGTCTCGATCACGCGCTCGGACGTCTCGGGATCGAGGTGCGCCGTGGCCTCGTCGGCGACGAGGATCGGGCGGCCCGTGAGGAGCGCCCTCGCGATGCTGATGCGCTGGGCCTGGCCGCCGGAGACGCCCGCCGCGCCCTCGCGGACGGGGGTGTCGAGCCCGCGGGTGAGGCCGTGGTGGGCGCGGAACCCGGCGCTCTCGAGCGCGCGGTGCATCTGCTCGTCGGTCGCATCGGGGCGCGCGAGCAGGAGGTTGTCGCGCACGGTGCCGTGGAAGAGCACGGCGCGCTGCGGGATGTAGGCGACCGAGGCGCGCAGCCCGTCGGGCGTCGCGCGCTCGCTGCCGAGCCAGATCCCGTCGGCGGGGATGAGGCCCGCGAGGGCGTAGGCGAGCGAGCTCTTGCCCGCGCCCGACGGGCCGACCACCGCGACGACGCCCCGAGCGGGGATCGCGAGGTCGGCGTTCGTGACGACCTCGACGCCGCCTCGGGCGACGCGGGCATCGCGGAGCGTGAGCAGCGCGTCGGCGTCGAGCGCGCCGTCGCCGCCCGGCGCGAGCGCGTCGTCGAGGCGCCACCGCGCGGGGCCGCGGCGGGGCGGATCCGCGTCTGCGAGATCGGCGCGCAGACGGTCGCCCGCCGCGCGGCCCGCGAGCCCGACGTAGAAGGAGCGCCCCAGGCGGTCGACGGGCTCGCGCAGCAGCCCGGACAGCAGCAGGAGCGCGATGCCGAGGCCCGGCGTCAGCCAGCCGTCGCGCACGCCCGCGACCGCGAGCACGCCCACGGCCGTGAGCGCGAGGATCCCGAACACGGCGTCGGTGACGAGGATCACGAGCTGGTTGCGCCTGAGGAGCGCCATGACCTCGTCGCGTACGTCGGCCGCCTGCCGTGCGAGGACGGCGCGGCGCTGCGCGCCCGCGTCGAGCATGCGCATCGTGTGCCGCACCCGCATGGTCTCGAGGAACGTCGCCGACAGGCGCGCCGAGACGCCGCGGTAGCGGCCGCTCGAGGCGCGGAACCGCCCGAGGAACCAGGCGATGACGACGGGCGCGAGCGCGACGCACACGGCGAGGCCCAGCGCGACGCCCCACGACACGGCCGCCGCGATCACGACGAGCACGACGGCCGGCACGACGGCGCCCGCGACGAGGGGGCCGAGGAAGCTCGCCCGGTAGTGCGCGAAGCGCTCGACCTCGACGCCGCCGCTCGAGACCCGCTCCCCCACCGGCACGTCGGCGTCGAGCGAAGAGGCGAGGCTCTTCAGCGCGATCAGCCTGCGCCACGCGGCCTCCTCGCGCGGCTGGCTGCGCGAGGGCACCGCGGCGGAGACGCCCTCGGCGCCCGCCGCGACGACGAGGGCCGCGAGCGCGGCGAGCCACGAGGGGCCCGCGTCGCCCGCGCCGAGGGTGAAATCCACGCCGCGCGCGACGGCGAGCGCGAGCGCGCTCAGGGCGGCGGCGCGGAGCGCCGAGAGGGCGACGATCGCCCAGCCCGACGCCGGCACATCGCGCAGCATCCGGAGGATCATAGGTGGCGCCTATTATCTCGCCGCATCCTGGGCGCATTCTGCTCGATCGGGCACGACATGCGGCAGACTTGCGCCATGACGAACTCGCCGGAAACCTCGTCGGACGATCCGCGCGCGCTGCGCAGCCGCGCCCGCCTCAAGGACGCGCTCGTGCGCCTGCTCGAGCGCGAAGATCTGTCGGGGATCGGCGTCGCGGAGCTCTGCCGCGAGGCCGGCGTGCACCGCACGACGTTCTACGGCCACTATGACAGCGTGGGCCAGCTCGCCGCCGAGGTGTACGCCTCGATCATCGACGAGGCGAGCGCCGTCGAGCCCCCGAAGGATCTCTCGCTCGACGAGCTCGCGCGCACCTACCTCGCGACGGCCGTGTCGATCCTCGAGGCCGTGCGAAAGGATCGTCGTCAGATCCGCTCGCTGCTCGACTCGTCGGTCTCGCTCGGCTTCCGCAAGCAGATGCGCGAGCACTTCGTGCGCCGCTCGGCCGAGGCCATCGACGTCATGCGCGACCACGGCCTCTCGCTGCCCGACAACACCGATGTCGGCGCGGCGTTCATCGCGGGCGGCACGGTCAGCAGCATCGAGCTGTGGGCGAGCATCGACGACGCGGACGCCGAGACGTTCGCGCGGCGCATGTTCGCGAACATGCCCGCCTGGTGGCCGCAGCCCTGACGCGTCGGTGTGCGCGGCGCTCGACGCGCCGCGCACACGGCACTCACTGCAGCGATCGGACGTGCAGGTCGCGCGCGAGGTGATCGCGCTGCTCGAGCACGAGGCGGCGCAGCGATCCCGGCGCCTCGGCGTGCTGCGCAAGCCAGGCGTCGACGAGGTCGAGCGAGTCGGTCGCGGGGAACAGACCGCGCACGAGCCGCCGCGCGATCTCGATCGACCGCGTCGCCCAGGCGTCGCCGATGCGCGAGAAGTACTCCTCGTCGAACGCCGCGATGAGGTCGCGCCGGCCACCCGCGCGGAATCCCGCGATCGTCGCGCCGAGATGATCGTTCGTGAGCGTCTCGTCGGTCCACGCGGCCTCCCACGCGGCGCGGCGCACCTCAGCGTCGGGGCGCGCGGCGAGCGCCTGGATCGCGGCCGTGCGGCCCGACATCGTGTCGTCGCGCGCGAGCTCCTCGCGGATCGCCGCCTCGTCGGCGTGCCCCGTCGCCGCAAGGCCCTGCACCCAGATCCACCGCAGGTCGGCGTCGAGCGGCAGGCCCTCGGGCGCGGGGGCGGATCCGTCGAGGATCGCCGCGAGCTGCGCGGCGCGGTCGCCTGTGTACGCGGCCGCCGCGCCGACTGCGCGCGCCCACGCGAGCTGGGCGCCGCTGCCGGACGCCGCCCGCTCCATGCCCTCCCAGACCGTGTCGAGCCAGAGCCCGCGGGCCTCTTCGCGTGCGTCGTCTGCGACGTAATGGTTGACGGCGAACGCCGCGTTGCCGAGCAGCCCGCCGAGGATGCCGACGTTGGCCTCGGCCGGCGCGTGACGTCGGACGATCTCGAGGTAGCGAAGCGCGGACAGTTCGCCGTCGCGCGTCGCGTTCCACAGCTGCGACCACACGAGGCCGCGCGCGAGCGTGTCGTCGATCGTCGACAGCGCGCGCTCGACCGACGCGAGCGAGCGCTGGTCGAGGCGGGCCTTGGCGTAGGTCAGGTCGCCGTCGTTGAGCAGCACGAGCGCGGGGGCCTCGCCGTCGATCTCGGGCAGCTCGATCGGGGTCTCGTCGGCGTCGATGTCGACGTCGACGAGCTCGCGGCGCACGAGGCGCCCGTCCTCGAGCGCGAACAGGCCGATGCGCAGGCGGTGCGGGCGCGGATCGGTCTGCACGAGCACCGTCTCGTCGCCTGAACGCTCGAGGCTCAGCGTCGACACGCCGGTCGTCTCGAGCCAGGCGCGCGACCAGGCACGCACGTCGCGCCCCGACGCGCCCTCGAGCGCACGGAGCAGGTCGTCGAGCGTCGTGTTGCCGAAGGCGTGCTCGCGGAAATAGGCGCGGGCGCCCTCGAAGAACTCCTGCTCGCCGACGAACGCGACGAGCTGCTTGAGCACCGAGGCGCCCTTCGCGTACGTGATGCCGTCGAAGTTGAGCTTCGCCGCCTCGAGGTCGGGGATGTCGGCGACGACGGGGTGCGTCGTGGGCAGCTGATCCTGCTCGTACGCCCACGCCTTGCGGCGGTTCGCGAACGACGCCCACGCATCGACGAATCGCGTCGCGACGACCGAGGCGTGGGATCCCATGTAGTCGGCGAACGACTCCTTGAGCCACAGGTCGTCCCACCAGCGCATCGTCACGAGGTCGCCGAACCACATGTGCGCCATCTCGTGGAGGATCGTGTTGGCACGGCCCTCGCGCTGCGCCTCGGTCGCGGCGCCGCGGAAGACGTAGCTCTCGGTGAAGGTGACGAGGCCCGGGTTCTCCATCGCGCCGAGGTTGTACTCAGGCACGAAGATCTGGTCGTACTTGCCCCACGGGTAGTCGAAGGCGAACGCGTCGGTGAAGAAGCCGAGCCCCTGGCGGGTGATCTCGAAGATCTCGTCGGCGTCGAAGTGGTCGGCGAGCGAGGCCCTGCAGAACGCGCCGAGCTCGACGCGCTGATCGCCGCGGGTCCACTCGGACGTCTCGCGGTGGTACGGACCCGCCGCGATCGCCGTGATGTAGGACGAGAGGGGCGCGGTCGGCGCGAACTCGACCGTCTGCGTCGCGCCGCCTCCCGTCGTGACGACGGGGCGCTGGTTCGACAGCACGTGCCAGCCCGCGGGCGCCGTCACGACGAACGTGTACTCGGCCTTCATGTCGGGCTGCTCGAAGCACGGCATGACGCGGCGCGAGTCGGCCGGCTCGTACTGCGTGTAGAGGTAGGTCGCGCCGTCGGCGGGGTCGACGAAGCGGTGCAGCCCCTCGCCCGAGCGGCTGTACGCCCCCGTCGCCTCGATGCGCACCTCGTTGTGCTCTGCGAGCCCCGCGACCGTGACGCGCGCGCCGTCCCAGAGGACGGGGTGGTCGACGCCGTTGACGACGACGCGGTCGACCGACAGGCCGAGGAAGTCGATCCAGGTCTGCTCGGTGCTCGCGCGGAAGCGAAGCGTCGCGGCCGTGCGGAAGCCGGGCTCTGCGGCGTCCGGCGCCGAGCTGAGGTCGAGTTCCACGTGCGAGGAGGTCAGGTCGACGGCAGCGGATCGCGCCGCCGTCTCTTCACGCGAGAGGTTCGCGGCGAGATTGGTGCTCATCCCTCCATCGTATTCAGCGGGCGCGCTCCCCCGCTCGGCGGCGAGCCCGCGTCAGAGCGCTGTGGCCTCGGCGTCGAACCGGTGGAAGCGCCTGTTGGCGTACAGCAACGGCTCGGCGTCGTCTCCCACGACGGCGTCGGTGATCTCGGCGACCACGAGCACCGAGCTGCCGACCGTGATCGTGTCGTGGATGTAGCCCTCGAGGCGGGCGCGCGCCTGCGCGAGGTGCGGGCGACCGTCGGCGTCGAACGACCAGCCCTGCCCGTCGACGAAGCGCTCGCCGCCCGTGCGCGCGAACTCGCCCGCCGTCGCGACGTGCTCGGGCGCGACGAAGTGGATCTGCAGGTTGTCGGCCCGGAGCAGCGCGCCCGCCGTGCCCGTCGCCCGCGTGACCGAGAACGACACGGCGGGCGGATCCACCGCGACGCTCGAGACGCTCGACGCCGTGAGGCCGACGGGCCCCTCGGGCGTGATCGCCGTGATGATCGTCACGGCGAGGGGGTGGTCGCGGAAGACGTGCTTGAAGCGGTCGGCGAGACCGGGCTCGGAGGAAGACATGCTTCGAACGTAATACTCGCGAGAAGCCAGGGGCTCGAGTGTGTCGCCCGGTTTCGCCGCGCGCGGATCAGCGGCCGAACTGCGCCGCGGCCGGGCAGTCGAACGGATCCCGGGCGGCGAGGCCCACGCGGTTGAGGTAGCGCACGACGATCGCGTATGAGCCGACGAGCGAGGTCTCGGCGTAGGGCACGTCGCGGCTCGCGCAGAAGTCGCGCACGATCGCGCGGGCCCTGCCGAGGTGGGGCCGTGCCATGTTCGGGAACAGGTGGTGCTCGATCTGGTGGTTGAGGCCACCCATGAGCGCGGTCGCCCACCAGCCGCCGCGGATGTTCCGCGACGTGCGCACCTGCTTCGTGAAGAAGTCGAGCTTCGCGTCCTTCGCGATGATGGGCATGCCCTTGTGGTTCGGCGCGAAGGACGCGCCCATGTAGACGCCGAAGACCGCCATCTGCACGCCGAGGAAGGCGAAGGCCATGCCCGGGCCGAGCACGAGGAACAGCGGCACGAGGTACGCCGCGAAGCGCGTCGTGATGAGCGCGAGCTCGGTCCATCGGCCCGGCACCTTCCCGGGCGTGAGCAGGTGCCGGAAGCTCAGCGCGTGGAGGTTGAGCCCCTCGAGCGTGAGGAGGGGGAAGAACAGCCACCCCTGGTGGCGGGTGATCGCGCGCCGCACCCCGCGCGCCGATGCCGCGTCCTCCTCGAGGAACGAGATCGTGTCGATCGCGATGTCGGGATCCTTCGACACGCGGTTGGGGTTGCCGTGGTGCCGCGAGTGCTTGCGATCCCACCACGCCGCGCTGAGGCCGATCGACGCCGCCAGCAGTCGCGCGAGGCGGTCGCTCGCGGGCCCCGACGCGAGGATCTGCCGGTGCGCGGCCTCGTGCGCGAGGAACGCGATCTGGGTGAAGATGATGCCGAGCGCGGCGGCGATGAGCAGCTGGAACCAGCTCTGCCCGAGCAGGACGAAGCCCGCGATCGCGCCGCCGAGGGCGAGCGCGATGCCGCCGCCCAGCAGGCCGTAGAACCAGGGCGTTCGCTCGTACAGGCCGGTCTCGCGGGCGACGCGCGAAACCTCCGAGTAGGCGCGGGCCATGGGCGGGAAATCTGCGGCGCCGGCGTACGTCGTGCGCACGGGGCCGAGAGTGGACGGGGTGACGACGGTCATGAGTGCCTTCGCTGTGACGGCGACGCCGCAGCGAAGCCTGGATGGTTGCCAAAGGCGGTCGCCGATCGCAATTCCGACGCTACGCGGGGGCGCATGCGGCGCACGGTATGTGCTCAGGCCGCGACAGGTTGCACGAGCCCCGCGAGGCTGTGCCGGGATCCCGCCCACACCACGTAGAGACACGCCGACGCCGTGAGGCCGACGCCGAGTGCGGGCGCCGCGACGAAGACGCCCGCCTGCGCGACGCACGCGGCGAGGGAGGCGAGCGTGAAGGGCCACCGGCGCACCGCGACGACGGCCGAGGTCGCGACGAGGCGCCGGAAGCGCGTGCCTGGCGCCTCTGCGAGGGCCGCGAGCGCGACGGCGCCCGTCGCGGCGCCCAGGACCGCGACGACGACGAGCACGGGCGCGACGAGGGCGCCGGCGGGCGTCGGCATGAGCACGACAACGTCGACCGCCGCGACCGTGACGATCCCGGCCGCCGCGGCGCCCACGGCGAGCGCCCGGACGCCCGTCGAACGCAGCGTCCGCAGGAACGGCCGCACGACGCTCCGCTCCCCCTCGCGGTGCGCGCGGAAGGCGCCGAACGCGGCAGTGACGGCCGGCGCCGCGAGCGCTGCCGCGGCCGCGATGAGCGGCCACGACAGCGACGGATCCGTCGTCACGAGCAGCGCGATGAGCGGCGCGGATGCGAACGCGACGAGCGCGTTCGTGACGAGGATCAGGTGCGCCGCGCGAAACAGCGTGTCGTACATGCCGTGGGTGATGCGACGCACGGCTCAGCCCTTCATCCCGCTCGTCGCGATGCCCTCGACGAAGAAGCGCTGGCCGAGCAGGAAGATGATCGCGATCGGCAGCACCGAGATCACGAGGCCCGCGAAGAGCACGCCGTAGTCGACGTCGTAGAGGCTCGTGACGAAGTTCTGCAGGCCGAGCTGCAGCGTCCACAGGCTCGGGTCGCGCAGGTAGATGAGCGGCCCCAGGTAGTCGTTCCACGTGTTGACGAAGGTGAGCAGCGACAGGCTCGCGATCGCGGGCACCGACAGCGGCACCATGATGCGCCACCAGATGCCGTACTCGGAGAGGCCGTCGAGCCGGCCCGCCTCGGACAGCTCCTCGGGGATCGTCTCGTAGAACTGCTTCATGAGGAAGACGCCGAACGCGCTGAACGTCTGCAGGAAGATGATCGACCAGAGGGTGTTCGCGAGCCCCGCGTTCGTCAGCATGATGAACTGCGGGATCATGTACGACTGCCACGGCACCGCGATCGTCGCGACGTAGAGCAGGAAGAGCCCGTTGCGGCCCGGGAACCGCACGCGCGAGAAGCCGTAGGCGGCGAAGGATCCCGTGAGCACCTGCAGCGCCGTGACCGTCACCGACAGCACGAGCGTGTTGCGGATCCAGGTGAGGATGTCGCTGCGCTGCCAGATGTCGACGTAGTTCTCCCACACGAACACCTCGGGCAGCCACCGCACGGGCACCGAGAAGACCGAGTTCGCCTCCTTGAGCGAGCTCATGACCATCCAGAAGAACGGCGTGAGCAGCGCCGCGGCCGCGATGATGAGCGCCGCGTACAGCGCGATCCGGCCCGCTCTGCGCGCGACGGGCGAGGATCCCGCCTGGCGTCGCGTCGCGCGCGGGGCGACGAGCGTCATGGTCTCGGACATCACACGGTCCTCTTCTTGTTCCAGACGTACTGGATGATCGTCACGACGAGGCACAGCGCGAACAGCACGACCGAGGCGGCCGACGCGTACCCGAAGCTGTTCTCCTCGAAGCCCTTGCGGTAGATGAACTGGCTGAGCACGGTCGTCGACTGGCCGGGGCCGCCCTCGGTCAGCACGAGGATGAGGTCGAACACCTTCAGCGAGTTGATCGTGAGCATGACCGTGACGAAGAACATCGTGGGCCGCAGGCACGGCAGCGTCACGTTCACGAAGCGCTGCAGCGCGTTCGCGCCGTCGACGCGGGCGGCCTCGTGCAGCTCGCGCGGCACGGTCTGGAGGCCCGCGAGGAAGAGGACCATGTAGTAGCCCATGTCGCGCCACGTGCTGATGATGACGACGGCCGGCATCGCCCACGCGGGCGAGGTCAGCCAGCCCGGCGGCTCGCTGATGCCCAGAAACCGCAGGCCCTCGTTGATGGGTCCGAAGTCGGGGCTGAACAGGAGGTTCCACACGAGCGCGATCGCGACGATCGACGTGATGTACGGGAAGAACGCCGCCGTGCGGAAGAAGGCGACGCCGCGCAGCCGGTTGTTGAGCAGCAGCGCGAGCCCGAGCGAGACGATGATCGTGAGCGGCACGTGCATCGCCGTGTAGTAGATCGTGTTGACGAGCGAGAGACGGAAGCTGCCGTCGCCGAACAGGCGCTGGAAGTTGTCGAGCCCGATGAAGTTCGACGTGCCGAAGATGTTCCAGTCGGTCAGTGACATGTAGAACAGCACGACGACGGGCACGAGGGTGAGCAGGGCGAACCCCGCGAAGTTCGGCAGGATGAAGCTCCACCCGATGAGGGTGTTGCGTCGCCGCAGGCGCGACGCGCGGGCGCGCGGCCGGGCCGGCGCGGCGGAGGGTGTGGATGTCATGGCTCTCCTTCGAGCCGCTCGTGCGGGCCGGCGCACCGGCCCGCACGGCGCGGCGCTACTCGACCTCGTTCGCGACGCGTTCCTCGGCCTCGGCGATGGCGTCGTCGATGCCGCTCGATCCCGACAGGATCGCCGTGTGGAGGTCGAGCAGGATGTTCTGGATCGCGGCCGTGCGGCTCGACGTCGGGTTCTCGGGGCGCGTCTCGTGCGTCTGCACGGCGAAGCGCGAGAGTTCGTCGGTCGGCGCGCCCTCCGCGCCGAAGTAAGCGTCGACGACGGCGTCGCTCAGCAGCGCCGGCGTGATGCCGATCTCGGCGAGTGCGACGGCCGCCTCCTCGCTCGCGGCGTACGCGAGGAACTCCTTCGCGAGCTCCTGCTTCTCCTCGCTGATGCCCGCGTTGATGCCGAAGCCCGTCGGGTCGCCGAACGTGATGGGCGTGCTGTCGGTGCCCGTCGTCGTCTCGTCGAGCTGCGGGATCGGCGCGATGCCCCACTCGAAGTCGTCGGCCTCGCCGGAGGCCTGCTGCGAGACGAGCGTCGCGACGTACCACGTGCCCATCGGCATCATGGCGGCGTTCTGCTTGCCGAACTCGCCCTGGTAGGTGAGCTGGTTGGCCGAGACCGTGTTGAAGGTCTGCTGCGCGCCCGCGTCCTGCAGCTCGAGCGAGCGCTCGTAGAACGGCGCGAGGTGCGCGTAGTCGCCCTCGAGGATGTCGGCGTCGGACTGCGCGTTCGCGAAGCCCTGCACGACCGACTGCCAGCTGTGCTGGTAGGTGCCCATGGCGTCGGTGCCGGCCGCGAGCTCCTCCGCCGCCTGCGCATAGTCGTCCCAGGTCCAACTGCCGTCGGGGTAGTCGACGCCGGCCTCGTCGAAGAGCGCCTTGTTGTAGTAGAGCACCCACGAGTCCTGGCGATACGGCGTCGCGTACGTCGTGCCGTCGATCTCGTACGACGCGGCCCCGCCGATGTCGTCCGGCACCTCGACGTCCGAGACGTCGAGCAGCTGCCCGCCCTCCTGGAAGGTCGTGACGAACTTGACCTCCTTCTGGGTGATGATGTCGGGCGCGCTGCCGGCCGCGAGGTCGGCCGTCACGAGCGTGTTGTACTCGGTGGGGTCGTAGTCGACGATCTCGACCGAGATGCCCTCGTGCTGGGCCTCGAATCCGTCGGCGAGCAGCTGGAACTCGGGCGTCGACGAGACGCTCCATCCCGAGATCGTGAGGGTGTCGGGGTCGCCGCCCGACGCGCCGCCTGCGCCGCCGGAGCAGCCTGCGAGGACGAGCGCGGCGCCTACTGCGGCGGCGCCTGCCATGATCGAACGCTTCATTGCGTGGCCTTTCGTGCTGTGGGTGTGGGGGAAGGGATCAGATGTGGTCTGCGGATGGGAGGAGCTCGGCCGGATCGACGTCGGTGACGCCGCCGTCCGGCCAGCTGAGGCGCCAGGATCCGCCGGGCGACGGATCCGCGCGCGGCGGCGGGTCGGCCCGGGCGGCCGGGCCGAGGAAGACGGCCGCGACGATCCACGCGCCGCCCGCGGGGCCGGAGATCCACGGCACGAGGGCCGCTCCCGCGAGGGGCGTCGCGTCGCCCGCGTCGCGGATCCCCGCGTCGTCGGCGCCCGCG
>JAJUIM010000019.1 GCA_029267645.1 Microbacterium sp. | reverse complement strand
GGAATGGCGCCAGGAAAGCGCGCCGCGAGCAGGAGGAGAAGGAGCTTGCGCACGGCGCCGCGAACCGGTAGTGCGGGTGCGCGACGCCGGGCATGAGGCCGCAGGACGACGTGCATGTCAAGGGGGTGGACGCTCGCCCGGGCGCATGACCTGCTGGACGCACCGCCCGTGACGAGGAGGAACGATGCAACCCGACATCCACACCTGGTGGCCCGAGCTGTCGATCGACGCGAAGCACGGCCTGCGCGAGCGCCCCGAGGAGCCGATTGACGCCGACGTGCGCGCCGAGATCGAGCACATCACGGGCGTCCCGATCCCCGACGGCACGCGCCTGGATTCTGCGGACGTCGAGTTCATCCGCACCCAGCGCGAGCAGGTCGACTGACTAGCCCAGGAACCCGGGCAGCTGCCGTTCGACGTGCGCGAGGGATCCCGGATCGACGACCGCGCCGCGCTCGAACCGGTCGGCCACGCGCGGGTCGATGTACGACGAGCGCGCGACAGACGGCGTGTTGCCGAGCGCGTCCGCGGCATCGCGCGCGGCCTGCGCGAGGGCCGAGCGGCGCTCGGCGTCGGTGTGCGCAGGGCTCGCCTTCGCGAGCGAGCGGGCGGCGATCGCGGTCCCGCGCAGCGTGCGCAGATCCTTCGCCGTCGCATCGAGGCCCGTCCGCTCGCGCACGTCGGCCGTGATGTCCGCCGAGCGGAGCGGGTGCCAGCCGTCGTCGTCGCGCCACGACAGGAGGTGCGATCGCGGCCCGCGATCCGTCAGCTCCGCGACGAGGGCCGCGAGGTCGGGATCCTCGATCGCGCGCTCCCAGCGCTCGCCGCTCTTGCCGGGGAACGCGAGCGTCACGACGGATCCCGAGATCTCGACGTGCCGCACCCGCAGCGTCGCGAGCCCGACCGTGCCGCGCTCGCGCGCATAGCGCTCGCCGCCGACGCGCAGCAGCGCCTCGTCGATCAGGCGGAAGACGCCCGCGAGCACGCGCGCTCGCGAGAGGCCGTCGCCGCGGAGGTCTCGCGTCACGCCGGCGCGCACGCGCGGCAGCACGTCGGCGAGGCGCAGCGCTCGGTCGAACTTCTCGGCGCTCGCGCGCCGCGACCACTCCTCGTGATACCGATACTGCGTGCGCCCCGCCTCGTCGACGCCGACCGCCTGCAGGTGCCCGTCGGCGCGCGGGCAGATCCACACGTCGCGCCACGCGGGCGGGATCGCGAGGCCACGGATCCGCTCGAGCGTGCGCGGGATCGTGACGGCGCGCCCGCGCGGGTCGCGATAGGCGAAGCCGCGGCCGCGGCGGATCCGCGCGATGCCCGGGGCGTCGGGGCTCACTCGCACGAGGCGCCTGCTGCCGGATCTCATCGCGCTCCCTTCTCGCGTGGCCTCGGCATACCAGGCGCCGCACGGCGCCGTCAAGCTGGATGCGACGCGCGTTTACACGGGCCACAGAGGTTTACACGGGCATCCTGTACCCCATAGGCTGAGTCGGAGGAAGTGTCCCTGGGGGAGAGTTGAATATGGCCGAAATGCCCGACGTGCGGTTCCTGACCGTCGCCGAGGTCGCCGACATCATGCGCGTCTCGAAGATGACGGTCTACCGTCTCGTGCACTCGGGCGAGCTTCCTGCCGTGCGTTTCGGTCGCAGCTATCGGGTCCCCGAGAGCGCTGTGACGCAGTACGTCCAGCTGCCCCGCGACGAGCGAGGCTCGCAGGCCGGCTGAGGCCCTTCCTTCCTGGCGGCTGAGAGGGCGCGCTCGGGGCATACGTTAGAATGCTCCGAGGCACTTTTTCTGCCGTGGTCGTTCCCGGACGTCGGCACACCTTCGTGCCAGGCATCCCGCCCTGAGACAATAGTGAGGTTCCCCGTGGGTTCAGTCATCAAGAAGCGCCGTAAGCGCATGGCGAAGAAGAAGCACCGCAAGCTGCTCCGCAAGACTCGCCACCAGCGTCGCAACAAGAAGTAACGACGCCCCCACGAACGCCGGCTCCGCATACGCGGGCCGGCGTTTCTGGTTCCCTCGGCCTCTGCCCCCAACACAACGCAGTCAATCCGAGCGCGTGCGGGCCGGTTCAGCGCGGATCCGGCCGATTCTCGCCTGGATCGACTGTATTGTGTCGGCGCTGCGCGACAATGGGGGGATGCAGGAGATCACGGTGGCAGACCTGAAGGCACGCCAGAACACGCCGCTCATCGATGTGCGCGAGGAGTGGGAGTTCGCGCAGGGCCACGTGCCCGGCGCCGTCAACATCCCGCTGTCCGACCTCGGCGCACGCCTCACCGAGCTGCCCCACGAATTCGACGTCATCTGCAAGGCGGGCGGGCGCTCGGCGCAGGCCGCCATGGCGCTCGAGCCCCGCGGATACGACGTCACGAACGTCGAGGGCGGCACCGACGCCTGGATCGCGGCTGGCTACGAGGTCGAGCGGTGACCGAGCTCACGCTGATCACGAAGCCCGACTGCCACCTCTGCGACGTCGCCCGCGACGTCGTCGACCAGACGCTGGCCGATCTGCCCGAGCAGGTCGCCGACGCCGTCGAGGTGACCGAGCTGTCGATCCTCGATGATCCCGCCCTCCATGAGAAGTGGTGGGAGAAGATCCCCGTCGTGCTGATCGACGGGCAGCTGCACGGACACTGGCGCGTCTCACCCGACCGCCTCGCGAAGGCACTCGGCGGCTGACGTCGTCCGTACGATGGCAGGACCACCACTCCGCGAAGGAGCACCCATGATCCGCCACATCGTGATGTTCGGCGTCGACGCCGACAGTGCAGAGGACCGCGACGCGAAGATCACCGAGGCCGCCGTGCGGCTCGAGCAGCTGGTCGGCGTCGTGCCGGGTCTGCGGTCGATGACGGTCGGAGCCAACGGCGTCGACCTCGAGGGCAACTACGACTTCGCGCTCGTCGCCGATCTCGACGACGCCGCGGCGCTCGAGGTGTACGCCACGCACCCCGCCCACCTCGAGGTGTCGTCGTTCATCGGCACGTTCAAGTCCCGCCGCGCGGCGATCGACATCGAGCTGTAGGGCTGGGCCCCGAACCTTCGCACCCAAGGACACAAAACTTGAGGGAGGACACCAAGCTTGGTGTCCTCCCTCAAGTTTTGTGTCCGCAGGGCGGCGGGGATCCGGCGGAGGTCAGTCCTCCGGATCGTAGTCGACGCCGGCCTCGGCGCGCTGCTCGGGCGTGATGGGGGCAGGGGCCGAGGTCAGCGGGTCGAAGCCGTTGCCGGTCTTCGGGAAGGCGATGACCTCGCGGATCGAGTCGGCGCCGGCGAGCAGCGACACGACGCGGTCCCAGCCGAAGGCGATGCCGCCGTGCGGCGGGGCGCCGAAGGCGAAGGCGTCGAGCAGGAACCCGAACTTCTCCTGCGCCTCCTCCTCGCCGATGCCCATGACGTCGAACACCCGCTCCTGGATGTCGCGGCGGTGGATGCGGATCGAGCCGCCGCCGATCTCGTTGCCGTTGCACACGATGTCGTACGCGTACGCGAGCGCGTGCTCGGGGTCGGTGTCGAACGTCTCGAGCGACTCGGGCTTGGGCGACGTGAACGCGTGGTGCACGGCGGTCCATGCCGAGTGGCCGAGGTCGACGTCGTCGTCCTCGCCCGTGGGCTTGAACATGGGGGCGTCCACGACCCACACGAACGACCAGGCGTTCTCGTCGATCTGGCCCGTCTGCTTCGCGATCTCGACGCGGGCGGCACCGAGCAGGGCGCGCGCCTCGCTCGTCGTGCCGGCGGCGAAGAACACGGCGTCGCCGGGCTTCGCGCCCGTGGCCTCAGCGAGGCCCTCGCGCTCGGCGTCGGAGAGGTTCTTGGCGACGGGGCCGCCGAGCGTGCCGTCCTCCTGGAACGCCACGTACGCGAGGCCCTTGGCGCCGCGCGACTTCGCCCAGTCCTGCCACGCGTCGAACTGGCGGCGGGGGAGCGAGGCGCCGCCAGCCATGACGACGGATCCGACGTACTCCTGCTGGAAGACGCGGAACGGTGTGTCTGCGAAGTAATCGGCGAGCTCGACGAGGGGGTTGCCGAAGCGCAGGTCGGGCTTGTCCGAGCCGTACAGGCGCATGGCGTCGGCGAACGTGATCCGCTCGATCGGCGTCGGCACCTCGACGTCGATGAGCTTCCACAGCTCGGCGACGAGCTGCTCGCCGAGGGCGATGACGTCCTCCTGGTCGACGAAGCTCATCTCGATGTCGAGCTGCGTGAACTCGGGCTGGCGGTCGGCGCGGAAGTCCTCGTCGCGGTAGCTACGAGCGAGCTGGTAGTAGCGCTCCATGCCGCCGACCATGAGCAGCTGCTTGAACAGCTGCGGCGACTGCGGCAGGGCGTACCAGGATCCGGGGTTCAGGCGCGCGGGCACGAGGAAGTCGCGCGCGCCCTCGGGCGTCGAGCGCGTGAGCGTCGGCGTCTCGATCTCGACGAACTCGTGTGCGTCGAGGATCCGGCGGGCGGCCTGGTTGGCCTTCGAGCGCAGGCGCATGGCGCGCGCGGGGGCCGGGCGGCGCAGGTCGAGGTAGCGGTGCTTGAGGCGCACCTCCTCGCCGATCGTCTCCTGCCCGTCGAGTGCGGTCGAGACCTGGAACGGCAGCGGGGCCGACTCGTTCAGCACCTCGACGTCGGAGGCGATGACCTCGATGTCGCCCGTCGGCAGGTTCTCGTTGGCGTTGCCCTCGGGGCGCGCCGAGACCTCGCCCGTGACGCGCAGCACGAACTCGCTGCGCAGCGGGTGCGCCACCTCCTCGTCGCGGATGACGACCTGCGAGATGCCCGAGGCGTCGCGCAGATCGATGAAGGCCACTCCTCCGTGATCACGGCGACGATCGACCCACCCCGTGAGGGTGACGGTCTGACCGATGTGCTCGGCTCTGAGCGAGCCGGCCTGGTGAGTGCGCAGCACGGAGAATCCTCCCGATTGTGATGATCTGACGTGGTTCATCCTAGGCGGCGCGCGCCCGGACAACCGCTGGGGCGGCGTCAGCCGCAGACGGGATCCGCGGCCGACCGGCCCGTCGTGTCGACGGGGGCACCGGAATCGGATCCGTCGTCCGCCGCGGCCTCGCCGGGCGCCGCCTCCTCGGCGGCGGGATCCGCGTCGCCCGTGAGGACGACGGGCTCGTCGGCCTCGAGGGCGTGCCACACGGCGTCGGCCTCGGGCGACGCCTCGACGCGGTTCGGATCGCCCGTCGCCGGCTGCCACGGCATCGTCAGGAAGGTGATGTGCTCGTCTGGCACCTCCTGCAGGCGCAGCGCGAGCCCCGCGAGCTTCGTCACGGACGACAGGCCCGCGTCGACCGTGAGCGACGACGTGAGCGCGTCGACGAGGCTGTAGACGCGGGTGGGGGAGGAGAGCACCTCGCTGTCGGTCGCGCGCTGCACGATCGCCGACATCACCATCTGCTGGTTCTCGAGGCGTGAGATGTCGCTGCCGTCGCCGATCACGTAGCGCACGCGAGCGAGCGAGAGCGCCTCCTCGCCGTCGAGCGTCTGCTTGCCCTCGGGCAGATCGATGAGCGCGTGCCCGTCGGAGATGGGCTCGTCGAGGCACACCTCGATGCCGCCGACCGCGTCGACGACCGACGAGAAGCCGTCGAAGTTCATCGAGATGACGTGGTCGATGTCGACGCCCGTGAGGGCCTCGACGGCCTCGACCGAGCAGCCCTCGCCGTAGTTGAACGGCGCGTTGATCATGCCGCGGCCGCCCGCGAAGGCGCCGTAGCCGCGGTCGACGCACGACGGCAGGTCGAGCACGGTGTCGCGGGGGATCTGCACGGCGTCGATGCGCTCGTTGCCCTCCGCGATGTGCACGAGCATCATCGAGTCGCTGCGGCGCGTGCCGTCGTCCTCGCCGAACCGGCCGTCGCCCGCGTCGCGCCCGTCGGAGCCGAGCACGAGGATGTTCGCGGCGTCGGTGCCGACGCTGAGCCCGGCAGCCGACCCGGTTCCCACGTCCTCGTCGGGCTGCAGCTGCACGACCGTGAGGTTGCTGTTGAGCTTCCAGAGCCCGATCGTGAGCGTGAGCACGACGGCGGCGATCACCGCGAGCACCGCCAGCAGCGCTGCTCGTCGTCGACGCGAGCGCATCGTGTCGGTCGAGGAGTGTCGCGGCACCGGGTTCAGGGGAGTCGTCACTCGCTCCACCTCACTCCTGATCGCGCGGCGGTTTCAACCTGAGGTCGAGGTTCGCCGCGTATCCCCAGGGTCGTCGCCGAGCGACGCGAGCACCGCGCGCGCACGCCGCTGCGCCGCGATCACGCGGGTCTCGTCGACGCGGTGCGTCCACCACTCGCTGTCCGAGTCGCGCACGGCGGCGGCGACGGCGGCGAGCCGCGCGACGAGCTCGCGGCGCACGCGCTCGACCTCGGCGGGGCTCGCGTCGGCCGGCAGCCCGACCTCGCTCGCCTGCTCGAGCCGCTCCGTCGCGGCCTTGGCGTGCCGGCGCAGGTGCCCGTTGCGGATGAGGAAGGCCGCCGCGAGCGCCATGACGACGCCGATGACGGTGTCGATCACGCGCTCGACGATGAGCTCGCCCGATGGGAGGGGCGCGCCGAACTGGCTCATGAGCAGGGCCATCGGCGTGACGAACAGCTGCGCGATGAGGTAGTTGCGGGCGATGAACAGCTCGGTGACGGCATTGAGCGCGAGCACCATGGCGGCCGCGATGACGGGGTCGATGTGCGCGACGGGCGCGAGCAGGGCGAACAGGCCGACGCCGAGCACGGCGCCGAGCGCGCGCGGCGGGGCCTTGCGCCACGTGAGCAGCAGGTTCGGCTGGATGATGACGGCCGCCGACACGATCGCCCAGAACGGGCGGTCGGCGCCGAGCGCGTACGACACGAGCGCGGCGGCGAGGCAGCCGACGAACACGCGCCAGAAGAACGGCATCGACGGCGAGGAGGGGCGGAACGCCGCGAGGATCGGGTGCCGATCCGCGAACCCGCGGCGCGCGTCCTGCTCGAGGTGCATGCCGCGGATCTCGGCCTGCTCGTCTTCCGTCAGCGGCGGCGCGGGCAGGGCCGTGCGCGAGCGCTCGACCTCGTGGGCGTTCTGCCGCGCCCGCTCGGGGTTGCTGAGCTGCGGTTCGGCGAGGATCCGCGAGCACGCGATGAGGTGCGCCTCGAGCGCCGCCTGCTCGGGCGTGCGGGTGCGCGAGAGCGACAGCACGCGCCACGCGGCCGTGATGGCGCCCGCGAGGCTGTCGCGCGCGGCGGCGCTGTGCGGATCCTTCCCGACGGGGATCGTCGCGAGCATGGCGGTCGCGACGGCGCGGCGCTCGGGGCCGTGGGGCCTGACGAGGGCGGGCGCCATGACGACGATCCACGCGACGACGCCCGAGCCCGCGATGAGCGCGAGGTGCATGGGGATGTCGCCCCAGTGCTGCGGCGTGAACGCGAGCGCCGTGACGAGGAAGATCGGGATCACGGCGGGCGGCGGCCCGACCGTCGAGGCGTCGTGGGCGACCTTGATGATCGCCGCGAGGAGCACGGCGATGCCGATGCGCCAGAACATGTTCTCGGAGGTCGCGGCCGCGGCCATCGAGACGCCGCACGCGAGCGTCAGCATCGCGACGAAGCCGGCCATCGACGCGGCCCTGTGCCGGTACGGCCGCGTGTGCGTGAACAGCGCCGCCATGGATCCGGCCATCGTGTACACCGCGAGGTCCATGCGGTCGAGCACCGCGAGCACCGCGAGCGGCGGGATCGCGGCGATGACGACGCCGAGGGCCCGGAAGTACCAGCCGTCGCGCGACACCTTCGCGCCGCGCAGCGTCGGCCAGATGCCGAACTGCGGCTTGACGCGAGGGAGCGAGCGGGTGGGCGGGAACTCGGACGGGTCTGACACGACTTCGAGCCTAGGCAGGAGGGCTGGCCTGACCGTGAGAGGCGGGATGCCCCAGGGATGCGCGGGGCTCGTCCCGGTAAAGTCGTGGCGGCGCATCCCGCGCCCGAGACGGAAGCGAGATCCCTTGAGCGTCAGCGCCCCAGCCGCCCGCCCCGTGCACACGCCGTGGAACGCCCTGCGGGGCTTCCTCATCGGCATGGCAGAGCTCGTCCCGGGCGTTTCGGGCGGCACGATCGCGCTCGTGACGGGGGTGTACGAGCGGGCGCTCGACTCCGCGAGCGCCCTCGGCGGCGCCGTCAAGGCGCTCGTCAAGGGCCCCGATCGCTCGGCGGCCTTTCGCCGACGCATCGCCGAGGTCGACTGGTGGCTCGTCGCGCCCCTGCTGATCGGCATGGCCTGCGCGGTGCTGTTCGCCGCTGGATCCGTCGAGGCGCTCGTCTCGGCGAATCCCGAGAACGCGCGCGGGTTGTTCTTCGGCCTCGTCGCCGCGAGCCTCATCGTGCCCTTCCGCCTGCTCCCGAAGCGCGACGGCGGCTCCTCCGGGCGCATCCTCGATGTCGTCGTCTTCGCCGTCCCCACCGTCGTCTCGTTCGTGCTCGTCGGGTTCGCGAGCAACGGGTCGGTCGATCAGCCCAATCCGCTGTTCGTCTTCATCGCGGCCGCGGTCGCCGTGTGCGCCCTCGTCGTGCCGGGTGTCTCGGGATCCTTCTTCCTGCTCGCGGTCGGCCTGTACTCGCCGACGCTGCAGGCTGTGGACGACCGTGATCTCGCCTACATCGCGATTTTCGCTGTGGGCGCGCTGCTCGGCCTGTTCACGGTCGTGCGCATTGTGCGGTCTCTGCTGAGTCGCCACCGCCGCGTCACGTTGCTCGTGATGGCCGGGCTCATGCTCGGCTCGCTGCGCGCGCTCTGGCCCTGGCAGGGCGGTGCCGGCAGCGAGGACGGTCACGGTGCGCTGCTGGCGCCGCATGACCCGCTCGTGCCGACCGCGCTCGCGATCGGCGGCGCGGTGGCAGTGATCGCGCTCATCCTCCTCGAGAACCTGCTCATCAAGCGCCGCGCCACGGAGGACGGCTCATGATCCTGGCCGCTTCCGAGCACGCCGACCAGTCGTGGCTCGGCGCCCTCGTCGACTGGGTCGTCTCGCTCATGGACCTCATCGGTCCCGTGGGCGTCGGCATCGCGATCGCGCTCGAGAACCTCTTCCCGCCGATCCCCAGCGAGGCCGTGCTGCCCGCGGCTGGCTTCGCGGCGCACCAGGGATCCTTCAGTGTCGTGGCCGCGATCATCTGGGCGACGGTCGGATCGCTCGTGGGCGCGCTCGCGCTGTACGCGATCGGCGCGCTCGTCGGCGTCGCGCGCCTGCGGTGGCTGTTCGACAGGATCCCGCTGCTCGACGGCGAGGACATCGACAAGACCGTCGCGTGGTTCCACCGGCACGGCGGCGCGGCCGTCTTCTTCGGCCGGTTCCTGCCGATCTTCCGCAGCCTCATCTCGATTCCCGCGGGCGTCGTGCGCATGCCGATCTGGCGATTCCTGCTCTACACGGGCCTCGGCAGCCTCATCTGGAACACCGTGTTCGTGATGCTCGGCTGGGTGCTCGGATCGGCGTGGCCCGTCATCGAGGACTACATGGGCGTCGTGCAGAACGTCGTCATCGTCGCGGTCGTGATCGCGTTGGTCTGGTTCGTCGCCGTGCGCGTGCGCACGCTGCGCCGCCGCCGCGCATCGGAGGAGTGAGCTACACGGCGCCGAGGTCCACGCCGGCCTGCGCGGGCTCGGCGTAGGCCACCTCGCGGAAGCCCGTGGGGCCCTCGCCCGTGCGCTCGAAGCTCGTGACGCTCGAGAGCGCGCAGCGCCTCGTCGTCGGGTTGTGCGCGAGGCGCTCGCCCGCGACGGCGAGGTGCGCGATCCAGATCGGCGCCTGGTGCGACACGATCACGACGTCGCCGCCGTCGGCCGCGTCGTACGCGTCGCCCATGGCCTCGACCATGCGCGCGGCGATGTCGGCGAACGGCTCGCCCCACGACGGCGTCGAGGGGCGCAGCAGCAGGCGCCAGTTGACGGGGTTCAGCACGGCGCGGCGCATGCGCTTGCCGGCGAACGCGTTCCACGGCTCGATGACGCGCTCGTCGAGCTCGGGCTCGAGCCCGAAGAGCTCGGCGAACGGCTCGGACGACTCCCTCGTGCGCTGCAGCGGCGAGCACACGAGGCGCGTGACGGGGCGGCCCGTGTCGCGCACGTGCTCTGCGGCGGCCCGCGCCATGCCGCGTCCCGCCTCGCTCAGGCCGTAGCCGGGGATCCGCTCGTAGAGGAGGCGCTCGGGGTTGTGGACCTCCCCGTGGCGGACGAGGTGCAGGCGCTCAGCAGGCATGCCGCCTACGCTACCGGGGTGACCACCCGCGCCCGATTCCCCTGGATCCTCGCCGCCGCGATCGACGCCGTGCTCGTGATCGTCTTCGCGGCGATCGGCATGATGAACCACGACGGCGGCCTCACCGCGGCGGGGCTCGCGCGGGTCGCGTGGCCGTTCCTCGCGGGCGCCGCGATCGGCTGGCTCGTCGCGCTCGCGTGGCGGCGGCCCGCAGCGCCCCTGCGGACGGGCGCGGTCGTGTGGATCCTCGCGGTCGGTGCGGGCATGCTCCTGCGCGTCGCGACGGGAGGCGGCTTCGCGGTCTCGTTCCTCATCGTCGCGGCGCTCGTGCTCGGCGTCTTCCTCGTCGGCTGGCGGGCCGTCGCGGCGCTCGTCGCGCGCCTCCGCCGCTCCTGACGGGCACTCAGCCTCCTCTCTACTACGCCATGTAGAATTGGCGCCGTGCCCAGGACATCACTGATCCGCCGAGCCGGCGCCGCGCTGGCGCTCGCCGCGGTCGCGGTCTCCGTCGCCGCCTGTTCGAACGACCCCGTCGCAGAGCAGTACCTGTCGGGCGACAACAAGGGCTACATCGCGGGCGAGTTCCAGGTGCAGGAGATCGCCGAGGCCGATCGGGGTGAGCCCGTCGAGTGGGCGGGCACGACCGAGCACGGCGACGAGCTTTCGAGCGACGACACCGCAGGCAAGGTCACGGTCGTCAACTTCTGGTACGCCAACTGCGCGCCGTGCATCGTCGAGGCGCCCGACCTCGAGCAGGTCTGGCAGAACCACAAGGACGACGACGTGGCGTTCGTGGGCGTCAACATCTACGACCAGGCCGACACGGCGCGCTCGTTCGCGGCGGACAACGGCGTGACGTACCCGAGCGTCATGGACGCCGACACCGGCTCGGTCAAGCTCGCGTTCTCGCAGCACACGCCGCTGCAGTCGACCCCCATCACGCTCGTGCTCGACCGCGAGGGCCGGGTCGCCGCGCGCATCATCGGACAGCTCGAGGGCGCGTCGATCCTCGACACGCTCGTCGTCGACACGCTCGAAGAGACCGCGTGAGCGTCGAGCAGCTCGTCGGCGCGGGATCGCTCTGGCTCGCCCTGCCCATCGCGCTCGCGGCGGGCCTGCTGTCGTTCCTCTCGC
Source organism: Microbacterium sp. (assembly GCA_029267645.1). Classification (GTDB taxonomy): domain Bacteria; phylum Actinomycetota; class Actinomycetes; order Actinomycetales; family Microbacteriaceae; genus Microbacterium. The sequence goes on along the minus strand of JAJUIM010000019.1, from coordinate 3,336 downwards.
CGTGCGTGCTGCCGCTCGTGCCCGGCTACCTCGGCTACATCTCGGGCACCGTCATGCCCCGCGGGTCGAAGACCGAGGGCCTCGCGCCCCGCGGCCGGCTCGCCGCTGGCGTGCTGCTGTTCATCGCGGGCTTCACGGTCGTGTTCATGACGATGAACGTCTTCAGCGGCAGCATCGGCCGGTTCTTCATGCAGTACAACGCCGTCATCACGCGCGTGCTGGGCGTCGTCATCATCGTCATGGGCCTCGTGTTCCTCGGGATGTTCCGCGTCTTCCAGCGCCAGGCGAAGCCGCAGCTGAACTCCAACCTCGGGCTTGTCGGCGCGCCGCTGCTCGGCCTCGCGCTCGGCATCGGCTGGGCGCCGTGCATCGGCCCGACGCTCGCCGTGATCCTCAGCCTGTCGTACGGCACGGGCGACGTGTGGCGCGCGGGCCTGTTGGGCCTCGTCTACTCGCTCGGGCTCGGGATCCCGTTCCTTCTCGTGGCGCTCGGGCTCGGCTGGGCGACGAAGTCGCTCGGCTTCCTGCGTCGCCACATCCGCGTCATCAACATCATCGGGGGTGCGCTGCTCATCCTGCTCGGCGTGCTCATGGTGTCGGGCGTGTGGACCATGATCATGTCGAGACTGCAGGGGGTGATCGGCGGTGTCGAACTCCCGCTCTGATCAGGCAGAGAACGCGACGGATCCGCGCCGTCCCGCCGACCACGTCGACGGCGACGGCGGGGGCGCCGACGTCGCCCAGCCGCGCCTCGGCTTCGTCGGCTGGCTGCGCTGGGGCTGGCGCCAGCTCACGAGCATGCGCACGGCCATCGTGCTGCTCCTGCTGCTCGCGGTCGCCGCGATCCCCGGCTCGATCTTTCCGCAGCGCATGGCCAACCCCAACGGCGTCACGCAGTGGGAGTCGGACAACCCCGACCTCTTCCCGATCGTCGACGCGCTGCAGCTGTTCGACGTGTACCAGTCGGTGTGGTTCTCGGCGATCTACCTGCTGCTGTTCGTCTCGCTCGTCGGCTGCATCCTGCCGCGCACGAAGCACCACATCAAGGCGCTGCGCCAGCGCCCGCCGCGCACCCCCGCGCGGCTGAACCGCCTCTCCGACTTCCGCCAGGAGCACGTCGAGGCGGCCGACGCCGAGGCGGCGATCGACCGCGCGACGCAGCGCCTGAAGAAGTCGGGCTACCGCGTCGAGCGCTACGACGGGCGCGGATCCTTCTCGGTCTCTGCCGAGCGCGGCTACCTGCGCGAGACGGGCAACCTCGTCTTCCACGCGGCGCTCGTGGGGATCCTCGTCGCCGTCGGCCTCGGCGGCCAGTTCGCGTACACGGGCCAGAGCGTCATCACGGAGGGCACGACCTTCGTCAACTCGCTCATCAACTACTCGTCGATGAACAAGGGCCGCTTCGTCGCGGACGACGCGCTCGCGCCCTACTCGATGACGCTCGACTCGTTCGACGTGTCGTACGTGCCGTACGGCCAGAACGGCGCGGGCCAGGCCGGCGACTTCTCGGCGAACGTCACGATCCGCGAGCCCGACGGATCCGAGCAGGAGGGCGCCGTGCGCGTCAATCACCCCCTGCGCGTGCACGGCGACGCCGTGTACCTCCTCGGCAACGGCTACGCCCCGACGATCACGGTCCGCAACGCCGACGGGGACGTCGTCTTCCGCGACGACGTCCCCTTCCTCCCGCAGGACGACAACCTCACCTCGACGGGCGTCGTGAAGGTCCCCGACGGCCTCGAGGAGCAGCTGGGCCTCGTCGGCTTCTTCTATCCGACGCAGGCCGAGCTCGAGTCGGGCGCCATGACGTCGGCCTACGCCGACCTGTACAACCCCGTGCTCTCGCTGCGCGCGTACGTGGGCGACCTCGGCATCGACGACGGCACGCCGCGATCGGTGTACACGCTCGACACGAGCGAGATGGAGGAGATCGCGGGCCCCGACTCCGAGACCGAGTCGATCGAGCTCGCGCCGGGCGAGACGGTCGAGTTGCCGGGCGGCCGCGGATCCGTGACCTTCGAGGACGAGACGCCCGAGGGCGCCGACGTGAACGAGATCGGCTACACCGAGTCGGTCAAGCGGTTCGTGTCGCTGCAGGTGCACCACGACGCGTCGACGACCTGGGTGCTCGTGTTCGCGATCCTCATCGTCGCCGGCCTCATCACGGCGCTCCTCGTGCCGCGCCGCCGCCTCTGGGTCAAGGCGACCCCCGACGGCGACGGCATCCGCATCGAGTACGCGGGGCTCGCGCGCGGCGAGGATCCCGCGATCCGCCGCGCGGTCGACGACCTCGCCGACGACCACCTGCGCGACCTGCGCGCTTGACCCCTTCCACACAGACACCGAGGATCGAAGCCATGCCCTCCGAGAACGCGCTCCTGTACGACACGTGGTCGGTCATCTCGCTCTGGACCGCGATCGTCGTCTACGCCCTCGCGTTCCTCTGCTACGCCGTCGACCTCGCGAAGCGGTCGGAGGAGACGGTCCGCGCGAAGGACCGCGAGGCCGAGCTCGTCGCGGCGGGCGGGGGCGGCGGATCCGTGCGCTCTGCAGATCCTGCCGAGCCGGCGGTGGCCCACACGAACAACGTCATGGGTCGCATCGGCACGACGCTGACGTGGATCGCGTTCCTCCTGCACCTTGCCGCGACCGTGCTGCGCGGCATCGGCGCGGGCCGCGTGCCCTGGTCGAACATGTACGAGTTCGCCATGACGGCGACCCTGCTGTTCACGGCCGTATACCTCGGCGTGCTGTTCTGGAAGGACCTGCGCTACCTCGGCGCGTTCATGACGGGGCTCGTGACGGTGCTGCTCGGCGCGGCGTCGCTGCCGACGATCTACGTCGAGATCACGCCGCTCATGGATCCGCTGAAGTCGACGTGGCTCGTCATCCACGTGTTCGTGGCCTCGCTCGCGACGGCGTTCCTCGCGCTCGCCTTCGCGCTCAGCGTGCTGCAGCTCATGCAGACGCGCCGCGAGCGCCGCGTCGCCGAGGATCCCGAGCTCGCGGGCAAGCGCAGCCTGCTGCGCACGATGCCGAAGGCCGAGGCGCTCGAGGGCCTCGCGTACCGCTTCGCGATCATCGGCTTCATCTTCTGGACCTTCACGCTCATCGCGGGCGCCATCTGGGCGCAGGAGTCGTGGGGCCGCTACTGGGGCTTCGACACGAAGGAAGTCTGGACCTTCATCATCTGGATGCTGTACGCGGGCTACATCCACGCTCGTGCGACGCGCGGCTGGCGCGGCGTGCGCTCGGCGTGGCTGTCGATCGTCGGCTTCCTCGCGGTGCTGTTCAACTTCACGATCGTCAACATGTTCTTCGACGGGCTGCACGCCT
>JAJUIM010000299.1 GCA_029267645.1 Microbacterium sp. | reverse complement strand
GGCTGCAGGCGTCGCGCCTCGGCGCGCACGCGACGAGCAGCTCGGCGCCCTTCCACGCGTTCGCGGGGATCGTCGCGGCTGTCGACGCCGCGCACGAGGCGCAGGATCCCATCGCGGCGCTCAGCGCGTGGCAGCGCTCCGAGGCCGACGCGTGGGAGCGCACGGGGGATCCCGCGCACACGCCCCTGCTGTGGGGCGCGATCACGACGTCGGTCGCGTAGGCCCGTCGGGGATCCGGAGCGCGCGGCGCGGGTCCGGCCCGGCCCGCGTCAGCGCATCGCGTCGGCGAGCAGCTCGAGCGTCTCGAGGCGGGCGGGGGTCTCGTCGAGCGGATCGGCGCGGTACGCCCCCGCGCTCGCCGAGATCATGACCTCGTCGACGCCGTGCCGCTCGGCGAAGGCGCGCAGCTCGTCGGCCACGGCCGCGGGCTCGCCGATGAACCAGCGCTGGCGGTTCTGCTGGATGAGCGAGTCCTCGAGCGCGTCGGACGGCTGCTCGCGCACCTCGTCGATCGTCTCGATCTTCTGCATCGGCTTGTTCGTGCGCAGGCGCGCGAACTGGCGCAGCTGCGGCAGCGCGCGCTGCTCGGCCTCGGCCGCCGACTTCGCGACGACGACGTTGGCGGTGAGGAACGAGACGGGCTCGGGGTGCCGCTCGCTCGGCTGGAAGCCCTGGCGGTACAGGCCCATGGCGCGCTCGACGCCGTCGCCCGCGAAGTGGTTGGCGAAGACGTAGGGCAGGCCGAGCTGCGCGGCCAGCTGCGCCGAGAAGTCGCTCGACCCGAGCAGCCAGACGACGGGCGTGCCCTCGGCCTCGGGCGTCGCGCGGACGTCGTAGGTGCCGCCCGACGTGAAGCGCACGGTCGCGCCGTCGGGGCCCATGAGCTGCAGGATGTCCTGCACGTGATCCGGGAACTGCTGCGCCTCGCTCGTCGTGCCCGAGCGCCGCAGCAGCTGCGTGATGACGGGGTCGCTGCCGGGCGCGCGGCCGAGGCCCAGGTCGATGCGGCCGGGCGCGATCGCCTCGAGCGCCGCGAACTGCTCGCCCACGATGAGCGGCGCGTGGTTCGGCAGCATGACGCCGCCGGAACCGAGGCGGATCCGCGACGTCTGCGGGGCGGCCGCCGCGATGAGCACGGGAGGCGACGTCGACGCGACGGCGGGCATGTTGTGGTGCTCGGCGAACCAGTAGCGCCTGTAGCCGAGGTCGTCCGCGGCCTTCACGAGGGTCATCGACGAGGCGATGGCCTGTGCGGTGGTCTGCCCCGTGCGCACGGGGACGAGGTCGAGGACGGAGAGTGCCGGGGAAGTGCTCATCCCTTGAGACAACGCGACCGGGCGGGGGTTATTCCCTCAGGAGCCCGATGCTCGCGTGTCACCGCGTGTCACTGCAGCGCGTCCGCGAGCTCGCGGCCGAGCGCGGGGGCGATGTGCTCGACCCAGAGCCGGTTGAGGTGCGAGTCGTCCTCGTAGAGGGGCACGTCGCCCGCGAAGAGGGGGCAGCCCGTGTCGGTGCAGACGTAGCGCTCCGTGTCGAGGTAGGTCGCGCCGAGCGCCGTCACGCGTGCCATCGTGATGGCGTTGCTGTGCTGCTCGAGGCTCTCGCCCGACACGACGCAGTCGGCCTGGTCGGCGCCGGGGGCGTCGACGCACTCCTTCGGCTCGGTCTCGTCGCGCGCCGGCACGTCGCCGAGCGCGATGACGCGATCCGACATCGACTGGTAGTCGCGCACGGCCTCGCCGACGGCCCGCGACCACTGCTGGTCGACCGTCTGGCCGCCGCGGTCGGTCATGTTGAGCTGGCCTCGCGCGCCGAGCACCACGGCGTCGGGCTGCAGGTTCTCGACCTCGTCGCGCGTGAACTCGCGGAACGCGTCGCAGTCGTCCTGGTTGTGGCCCTTCGCGTCCTGCACGACGGGGTAGGCGCCGCACGACATCTTGGCGAACAGGGCGACGCGGAAGTTGTGATCCTGGCCGATGATGTCGAGCGCGGGCAGCCACATGGCCGCGTGCGAGTCGCCCACGAGCGCGATCGTCTCCGAGGCGTCTTCGTTGCCGAAGAAGCACACGTCCGACTCGTCCTCGCCCTCGGTCGCGTAGCAGTTGCCCTCGGCGATGTCGGTCCACATGGCGTCGCGCAGGGTGTCGGCATCGACATCGGGCGGGATCGGGGCGCCCGACTCGGCGACCTCGACGGCCTCCTCGAGCTCGCTCTGCACCTCGTCGACGTCGCCGCCCTGCACCTCCTGGTAGCCGTGCTCGTCGAAGTACGCCTGCGCCGCCTGCTGCTGCACGGCGTAGCGCCAGTTGCCGAAGGCGGAGGATCCGAAGGCGACCGCGAGCACGACCACGACGCTGATGGGCCAGAGCCACAGCGTGCGCTTGTCGCGCGAGAGGCCCGGCACGCGCTTCTTCTGGAACGGCTGCTCGATGAAGTGGTAGGTGAGCGAGGCGAGCGCGAGCGACAGCAGGATCGTGAGGCCCGCGGTCGCCTCGAAGGACGCGTTGTTCGGCATGGCGGCCTGCACCGCGAGAGCGACGGGCCAGTGCCACAGGTAGAGCGAGAACGAGATGTCGCCGACGTAGCGCACGGGCTGCCACGACAGCGCGCGGCCGGTCCACGTGTTCGGGCCCGCCATGAGCAGGAGCGCCGTGCCCGCGACGGGCACGAGGGCGAACCAACCGGGGAAGGGGGTCTGCTCCGAGAACGCGAGCGTCGCGATCGCGAGCAGCACGACGCCGCCGATGCCCGCCGCGTGCCGCATGCGCGAGGTGAGCGGCGAGGTCGTGAGGCACGCCAGCAGCGCGCCGCCCGCGAGCTCGTACGCGCGC
>JAJUIM010000447.1 GCA_029267645.1 Microbacterium sp. | reverse complement strand
CTGCTCTTCGAGGCGGGCGGCGAGACGCCGTGGCTCATCTGCGGCTACCTCACCTTCCTCTGCGTCCTGTCGTTCACCGCGACGCTCCTCGCGAAGGATCCGCGCGGCGCCGAGGTGCGCGCCGCGCGCACGGCGCTCGCCGCGTGATCCGCCTCAGCACCACCCGATCCGGAGAATCATGACCTCGCGCCCCATCCTGCTCAACGCGTTCGACATGCTCACGCCCGTGCACCAGTCGCCGGGCTTGTGGCGGCACCCCGACTCGCGCGCGGACGAGTTCCAGAAGCTCGAGTACTGGACCGAGCTCGCGCGCACGCTGGACGAGGGCGGGTTCGCCTCGCTGTTCCTCGCCGACATCGTGGGCGTCTACGACGTGTACGGCGGCAACGGCGACGCGGCGGCGCGCCACGGCGTGCAGTTCCCGCTGCTGGATCCGCTCGTCGCGGTGCCCGCGATGGCCGCCGTCACCGAGCGGCTGGGCTTCGGCGTCACGGCCTCGGTCACGTACGAGCACCCGTACCTGCTCGCGCGCACGCTCACGACGCTGGATCACTTCACGAACGGCCGCGTCGCGTGGAACATCGTCACGAGCTACCAGGACTCGGCGGCGCGCAACATCCTGGGGCGCGACGCGCAGATCCCGCACGCGGAGCGCTACGACCGCGCCGACGAGTACATGGACGTCATGTACGACCTGTTCGAGGGATCCTTCGCCCCCGGCGCCGTCGTGGCGGATCGCGAGGCGAACGTGTTCCTGGATCCGTCGCGCGTGCGCGAGATCGGTCACGACGGCCAGTGGTTCCGCGTGCCGGGCCAGGCGCTCGCGGCGCCCGGGCCGCAGCGCACGCCCTTCCTGTTCCAGGCGGGGGCGTCGAAGCGCGGCCAGCAGTTCGCGGTGGATCACGCGGAGGCGATCTTCTTCTCGGGCGGCACGCCGCAGCTCGTGCGGCGGTGGGTCGACGGGGTGCGCGACGGGCTCGAGGAGTCGGGCCGCGCGCGCGATGCCGTGAAGATCTTCTCGCTCGCGACCGTCATCGTCGACGAGACCGATGAGGCGGCCGAGGCGCGCCTCGAGGAGTACCGCTCGTACGTCGACACCGAGGCCGCGCTGACGCTGTTCAGCGGGTGGACGGGCGTCGACTTCTCGGGCGCCCACCCCGACGACACGGTCGAGGACATCGTGACGGAGGCGAGTCGCTCGGCCCTCGCCTCGTTCACGACCCTCGCGAGCGGCCGCACGTGGACGGTGCGCGAGCTCGCCGAGTTCGTGTCGATCGGCGGCCGCGGCCCCGTCATCGTCGGATCCCCCGCGACCGTCGCCGACGAGCTCGAACGGTGGATCCGCGAGGCCGACGTCGACGGCTTCAACGTGTGCGCGGCCGTACGCCCCGCCGACCTCGAGCGCTTCGCGCGCCTCGTCTCGCCGGAGCTGCGCCGCCGTGGCCTGCTCGACGAGGGCGGAGAAGCGGTCACGCTGCGCGAGCGGATCGGCGGCGGGGGCCCGCACCTCGCGGCCGACCACACGGGCGCGCGCCACCGCTTCGAGGGATGAGGCACAGCGCGTCATCGCGATTCCATAGGCGCGTCCGACATTTCGGATAGGCGCGGCTGATGTGGTGAGACCTCACCGATGAGAGGAGAGGATCGCCATGACGAGGTTCGGCGAGAAGGAGCGGGTGCCCGAGCCCGAGG
>JAJUIM010000313.1 GCA_029267645.1 Microbacterium sp. | reverse complement strand
GGGGATCCGCTCTTCGGAGAGCGCCCGCCGCGCAGTGTCGACGTCGAGGTCGACGAGACCGACGAGCTCGACCTCGGGGCTCGCGTCGATCGTGCGGAGCCACGCGCGGCCCATGCCTCCTGCGCCGACCTGGACGATGCGAATCGGCCAGTCGTGGCCGACGCGTGCGAAGTCGCTCAATTGTCCATCGCCCCCGTGTAGCCGTGCCCGGTGTAGAAGTCCTCGCGGTCGTAGCGGAGCAAGACGGGGTCTGTGCGCTCGGGACGCAGCGTGCGCGCCCATTCGACGCCGTTCGCGATGACGCGGCGGACCTCGGCCTGGTGATACACGGGATAGTCCTGGTCGCCGGGGCTGAAGTAAAAGATCTTGCCGTAGCCGCGCCGATAGGTCATGCCGCTGCGGAAGACCTCCCCGCCCGTGAAGCTCGAGAGGAAGACGAGCTCGTCGGGCGCGGGGACATCGAAGAACTCGCCGTACATTTCCTGCGCCGGGATGATGAACGGGTGCGGGATCCCCTGAGCGATGGGATGCGTCGGATCGACCGTCCACACGACCTCGCGATCGTTCTTCGAGCGCCACCGCAGGGTGCACGTCGTGCCCATGAGCTTGCCGAAGATCTTCGACCAGTGGCCCGAGTGCAGCACGATGAGCCCCATCCCCGCGAGCACGTGGCGATGCACGCGTTCGACCACGGCATCGTCGACCGCTTCGTGTGCCGCGTGGCCCCACCAGACGAGCACATCGGTGCGACGCAGCGCCTCCTCCGTGAGCCCGTGTTCCGGGTCCTGCAGCGTGGCGGTCGTGACGGAAGCGCGATCGCCGAGATGTTCCTCGATCCCCTCCCGGATCGTCTGGTGCATGCCGTCCGGGTAGATCTCGCGCACCTCCTGCTGCTCCTGCTCGTGGACGTTCTCGCCCCAAACGACGACGCGGATGGGCGTGTGTGCACCGGGCATTGTGCTCCTTCTTTTTCGTGGTGATCGTGCAGTTACTTGACGGACCCGCCCATGGCGCCAGCCGCGATGTACTTCTGTGCGATGACGAGAAGCACGATTGCGGGCAGCGAGGACAGGACGGCGGTCGCCATGACGGCGCTCCAGTTCGCGACCTGGGTGCCGAGGTACTGGTAGATGCCGAGCGTCACGGGTCGGATCTCGCTCGTCGTCGTCAGCGTGAGGGCGAACAGGAAGTCGCTCCAAGCGAAAAGGAAGGCGAACAGGCCCGCCGTGATGACAGCGTTCTTCGAAACGGGCAGCGCGATCGACCAGAAGGTCCGCAGCTGTCGCGCGCCATCGACGCGCGCCGCCTCGAGGATCGACGGATGGATGTTCAGCATGAATGCGCGCATCACGATGATCGCGAACGGAATCGACTGCGACGCGTCGGCGAGGATGAGCCCGACGTACGTGTTGAGCAGGCCGAGGTCGTTGTACGCGGCGTACAGAGCGTTCGCGATGACGATGCCGGGGATCATCTGAGCGATGAGGATCACGAGCAGCGCGGCGCTGATCCAGCGATACCGGAACTGCGCGAGCGCGTATGCCGCCGGGGCGGCGATCACGAGGCAGACGACGACGGCACCCGCCGAGACGATGAAGCTCGTGACCAGGTTGTGCCCTTGGTCGGCGATCGCCTTCTCGTATCCGGCCCAACTCGGATCAGTCGGGAATAGCCCCGCCGTGAGCGTGTTGCCCGACGGCTGCAACGAGGCATTGATCATCCAATACACGGGGAAGAGCATGACGACGAGCAGCACGACGCCGATGACGGCGTAGCCGGCCTGCCGACGCGAGACGTTGCGCACGCTCCGCGCGCGGCGCTGGTCGACGGTGATGAGGGCGGTGGAGGTCATGGGTCCGTGTCCTTACTCGTCCGCCGCCCTACGCGTGCTGCGCAGGTAGATGATCGCGAACGCGAGGGAGATGAGGATGAGGATGTTGCTGAACGCGGCGCCGACGCCGAACTCGAAGTCGACGAAAGACGTCTGGTAGGAGCGGATTGCGATCGTCTGCGTCGCGTTCGCGGGCCCTCCGCCGGTGAGGCCGAGGATCACGTCGAGCACCTTGAGCGTGTACACGACGCCGAGCACGAGCGTCACGCCGATCACGGCCCGCAGGTTCGGCAACGTGATGTGCCAGAAGGCCTTCCAGCCGGTCGCGCCGTCAAGCGACGCTGCCTCGTACAGCTCCTCGGGGATGTCCTGCAGACCGCCGTACAGCAACGTGACGTTGAAGGGGATCCCCACCCAGATGTTGACGATGATGACGGCGAGGAGCGCGACATCCGGGCTCGTGAGCCACGGGATCGGGTCGACGCCGAAGACGCCGAGGAAGCGATTGAGGATGCCGCTGTCCTGGTCGAGGATCGACCGCCACGTCGCGCTTGCGACGATGAGCGGAAGCAGCCATGGCAGGAGCAGGAGCGCACGCATCACGCCCGAGAGCGGGAACTTCTTCTGGAAGAAGACCGCGAGGCCGAGCCCGATCGCGAACTGGCCCGCGAGGGATCCGACGGTGAAGAGCGCAGTGTTGACGATCGACGGTCCGAACAGGTTGCTCGTGATGGCCTCGACGTAGTTGCTGAGGCCGACCCACGGGGCTTCGCCCGTGAAGAACGTCTTGGTCGTGTAGTCCTGCAGGCTCATCGTCAGGTTCTTGACGATGGGATAGCCGAAGAAGAGGACGACGTAGATCG
>JAJUIM010000419.1 GCA_029267645.1 Microbacterium sp. | reverse complement strand
GGCCGAGTCGTCGAGCAGCGCGCCGAGCTCGCCCGCCGCGAGGTGGTGCAGGAGGTGGTTCGACACGACGACGTCGTAGCGCTCGCCCGCGGCGACGAGGTCGCGGCTGTGCGCGCGGCGGAACTCGACGTGCCGCGACCCGGCCTCGCGCGCGAACGCGACGGCCCGCGGATCCGGATCGATGCCGACGCCCTCGGCCGCGATGCCGTCGCGGCGTGCGCGCGCCACGAGGCGCCGCAGCACGTCGCCCCCGCCGCAGCCGATGTCGAGGATCCGCACGGGGCCCGCCGCGCCCGCGAGCGCGGGCCGCACGAGACGGGCGTAGACGCGGCCCCACCGCGCGACGGCCGTGTTGACGATCGGGAACCGCGCGAGGGTGCGGCGCAGGCGCTCGGGGTCGCACGTGGGCTCGTCCATCGCCTCGCGCAGGGCCTCATCGCGCGCCGCGAGGCTCATGCGAGCGATTCGTCGGGCACCGTGCCCGCCCACCTGGTGAGGCCGACGGTCTCGACCGTGAGGCCGGGGCCGAAGCACAGGCCCGCGACGCGGGCGCCGTCGGGCAGGCTCGTGTCGGCGAGGATGCGCTGCAGGATGAAGAGGATCGTCGCACTCGACATGTTGCCGAAGTCGCGCAGCACGGCGCGCGAGGGTTCGAGCGCCTCGTCGGGCAGCCCGAGGCCGTTCTGCACGTGGTCGAGCACGCTGCGCCCGCCCGGGTGCACGGCCCACGCGTCGACGTCGGCGACGGGATCCGCGCCCGCGCCGAGCATGCGCTCGACGACCCCGCCGATCTCGCGCCCGATGATGCGCGGCACTTCGGAGGTGAGCACCATCTGGAAGCCGGCGTCGCCGATCGTCCAGTCCATGTCCTCCTCGCCCTCGCTCGTGATCGCGGTCGTGAACGACGAGATGTCGAGGCGGGCGCGGCTCGTGCGCGAATCGCCCGTCGACACGACCGCGGCGCCCGCCCCGTCGCCGAACACGGCCGACGCGACGATCTGCTCGGGATCCCGCGACGCGCGGATGTGCAGCGAGCACAGCTCGGCGCACACGACGAGCACGACGGCGCCCGGGCGCGCGGCGCAGATCTGCTCGGCCGTGCGCAGCGCGGGGAACGCAGCCGCGCACCCCATGAAGCCGATGTGCGTGCGCTCGGCGGTGCGACGGATCCCGAGCTCCTTCACGAGCAGGAAGTCGGGGCCCGGCGCGAAGAAGCCCGTGCACGACGCGGTCACGACGTGCGTGACGTCGGCGGCCTCGCAGCCGGCCCGTTCGAGGGCGTCGCGCGCGGCCGCCGCGAACAGCCGCGGCGCCGCGGCACGGTAGAGCGCGTTGCGCTCGCCCGTCGTCGGGGCCGCGAGCACGCCGTCGTCGCCCGCGAACGGCGCAGCGCCGCCCCCGATGCCGCCGATCGCGGAGTACCTCGTCGCGATCGCGGACTGGTCGAACGCGGCGCCGATGAGCCGGCTCGTGAGGCGGTCGACGTCCGGCTGGGCGCGGAAGAAATCGCGCACCTCGGGCTGCGCGAGGGCGGTGCGCGGCACGGCCGTGCCGATCGACAGGATCTGGGCGCTCATGCGTCCACACCACACGCGATGCGCCCCTGCCGCGAGGGGGTTGACAGCGACGTGAGCTGCTCGCGCAGCAGGCCGAGCACGCGGGCGAGGATGCGCGAGATCTGCATCTGCGTCACGCCGAACTCGGCGGCGATCTGCGACTGCGTCATCTCGTCGACGAAGCGCAGGCGCACGATGCGCTGCTCGCGCGGCGTGAGCGTGCGGCAGGCCGCCACGAGCGTCGCGCGCAGCTCGGCGCGGCCGAACGCCTCGGCCTCGTCGGGCACGGTGTCGCCGAGCGTCGCGCCGCCGCCCTCGTCCGCCTCGTGGGCGGGGGCGTCGAGCGAG
>JAJUIM010000284.1 GCA_029267645.1 Microbacterium sp. | reverse complement strand
GCCCGCAACCGGCTGATCGCGGCGCTCTCGGGCGCGACGGTCGTGATCGAGGCCGGGGCGCGCAGCGGCACGATCAACACGGCGGGGCACGCGGCCTCGCTCGGCAGACCGCTCGGCGCCGTGCCGGGGCCCGTCACGAGCGCGACCTCCGCGGGCTGTCACCTGCTGCTGCGCGAATACGGCGCGCAGTGCGTCACGGGCGCGGCCGACGCGCGCGAGCTCATCGGGCTCGGCGATGCGCCGTCCGCGCTGGCATACGAGTCCGCCGAGTCGACGCGGGTCGCCGACGCCCTGAGCAGGGGACGCGCGCGCACGGTCGACGAGCTGGCGCGGCGCTCGGGCATGGCCTCGGGCGAGGTCACGGCCGTGCTCGGTCTGCTGCAGCTCGAGGGCCGCGCAGCAGAGCGCGCCGAGGGGTGGGTCTCGACGGCGTGATGGAGCGGGGTGAGGGAGTTCAGTCGAACGCGTCGAGCGCCTCGGCGATCATGCGGTGGCCCTGCTGCTCGAACGCGGTGTCGCCGACGCGGAACGCCCAGGCCGCCGTGCCGACGGCCTCGCGCAGCCGCTCGATGCGCCACAGGTCGCGCTCGCGCGGATCGTCGCCGTAGCCGTCCAGGAAGGCGCGCTCGAGCGCGGGGTCGGTGCGCCACTGCTGTGCGGCGAGGCGGGCGAAGTCGGTCAGGCGCGGCCGATGCGCGAAGCGGCCGAGGTCGATGACGCGCAGCCGGTCGCCGTCCGCGAGCCAGTTGCGCGGCTGCCAGTCGCCGTGGGTCGGCACGACCTCGACGGGCCCCGGGCGCCAGCGCTCGAGCAGCGCCCGGGCGCGCCGCGCCGCCGACGGGTCGATGCGGTGCGGCTCGTCGAACCACGCGAGCGCGCGGGCGGTCGCGCGAGCCTCGACGTCGTCGTCGATGCGCGATCCCGCGGCATGGATCTCGCGCAGCACCTCGCCGGCCTGGCGGTGGAAGGCGGGCGACAGCTCCGCGACCGTGCCCTCCGCGAGCACGCCGGGCTGATACCGGACGATGAGCGCGTTCGCGGCCCTGTCGGAGGCGACGAGCCGCCCCGCGCGGTCCTGCGCCGCGAGCCGCGCCCCGATCTCCTCGTTGCCCGTGATCTCCCGCCCGATGTGATGGTTGCCGGGTCCCGCGGCCTTGACGACGACGTCGCCGTCGCGAGTGCGCACGCGCAGCACGCGCGTGTCGACCTGGCCCCAGCTCATGTCCGAAACGAGCGCCGGGCGCGCGAGGTGCGACTCGGCGAACCGCAGCTGCGCCGGCTTCAGCAGCCCGCGATCCCAGTGCTCCACCCGGCCGACGATACCGTCGGCGCGCCAGGCGCGCCCGGGCGACGCGGGCGCGGCATGCTGGTGGGATGAAGCTGTCGCAGGCCGTCCCGGCGTTCGTCGACCACCTCCTGCGGGTGCGCCGGCTGTCGGACGCGACGGCGAGGGCGTACCGCGCCGACCTCTCGGACCTCGTGTCGGCGGCGGGCGACCTCGAGGTGCGCGAGGTCGATCTCGAGCACCTGCGCGACTGGCTGTGGCGGGCGACGCAGCGCGGCGACGCGCGCTCGACGATCGCGCGCCGCACGTCGTCTGCGCGCGGCTTCTTCCGCTGGGCGCTCGACGAGCACCTCGTCGACCGAGACCCCAGCCTGCGCCTCGTGACGCCGAAGCGGGGGCGCACGCTGCCGCGCGTCGCGAGCGCCGACGGGCTCGACGAGATGCTCGCGCGCCAGGCGGCGGCCGCCGCCGAGGGCGACCCGACGGCGCTGCGCGACCACGCGATCCTCGAGCTGCTCTACGGCTCGGGCATCCGCGTGTCCGAGCTGTGCGGGCTCGACGTCGACGACTTCGACCTCGCTCGCCGCACCGCCCGCGTGACGGGCAAGGGATCCAAGGAGCGCGTCGTGCCGTTCGGCGCGCCGGCGGCGTCCGCGATCTCGGCGTTCCTCACGCGCGGGCGGCCGGCCCTTGCCGCCCGCGCGGACGAGGCGACGCCCGCGGCGTTCCTCGGCGCGCGCGGCGGGCGGATCGGGCCGCGTGCCGTGTACGACCTCGTCGCGCGCACGGTCGGTCCGCTCGTCGGATCGGCCGCCGTGGGGCCGCACGCGCTGCGCCACTCGGCCGCGACGCACCTGCTCGACGGCGGCGCCGACCTGCGCGCCGTGCAGGAGCTGCTCGGGCACGCGAGCCTCGGCACGACGCAGGTGTACACGCACGTCTCGTCCGAGCGCCTCGCGGCGGCTTACCGCCTCGCGCACCCCCGCGCCTGAGGGCCGCTCAGCAGCAGGGCAGCAGGATCGGGCGCTCGAGCGCGCCGAGCAGCGCGAGCGGGTTGATGTACTCGCCGTCGAGGCGGGCGCCGAGGTGGAGGGCGCCCGGCGGCGTGTGACCGCCCTCGGCCAGCGTGCCGACGACGGCGCCGCGGGACACGGCGTCGCCGGGGGAGAGGTCGCTCTCGACGGGCTCGAGCGTCGAGACGAGGCCGCCGCCGTGGTCGATCGTGATGAGCGGCCGGTCGACGACCGTGCCGCGGAACGCGACGACGCCGTCGTCGGGCGCGACGACCTCGGATCCCCGCACGGCGACATCGACGCCGCGGTGGCCGGGCGCGTAGTCGTGAGCCGGCTGCTCGTACGGCGTGACGACCTCGGGCACGCCGCCCGGCCAGACCCAGCGCCCGCGCAGCTCGTCGCCGGGCTCCGGCAGACCGTCCGCGCCGGGCAGCAGGGCGAGGGCGACCGCGACGAGTGCGGCGAGGGCTCTGGCGTGCGTGCGCATGCCCCGAGGCTCGCGCATTCGGGCGCGCGGCGCGGCGGCCGAGGGGCGGATTGGGGACGGATCGCGCGATCCGCGAGATGGGAGCGCGCTGACCCGGATCCCTGCGGGTTCGCGCGGGGCGGTGCTGTACACTGGAGGTCGCATCCCGTGTGTCGGGATGACTTCGCGTGTTCTTCAGCGGCTCCGGCCGCGGCGCAACTCCCACCGGTCCCTCACGAGGGCGGGAG
>JAJUIM010000391.1 GCA_029267645.1 Microbacterium sp. | reverse complement strand
TCGGCTACGGCACGCTCGGGTGGATCAACATGATCTGCCTGATCTTCCTCGCCCCGACCGTGCGCAAGGTGCTGAAGGACTACACGCGGCAGAAGAAGGCGGGCCTCGATCCCGTCTTCGATCCGGTCCGCCTCGGAATCGAGGGGGCGAGTGCATGGACCACATCCGACCCCACGACGAGCGTGCGGATCGCGATCGCGTTCAACGAGAAGCGCGCGAATGGGCGCCGGGGGAGCGGGGGTGAGATGACCGCCTGACCGGGCACTTGCGCCCCGCGGGCTGCTCGGCGCGCTCATCGCCAACCCGCTCGCGGGCGCGCTGAGCGACCGCACGCGCACGCGGTGGGGCCGGCGCCGTCCGTTGCTCCTCGGCGGCGTCATCGTCCTCGCGCTCATCGTCGTCTACATCTTCACGATGCGCGACGAGCTGCCCGACTACGAGCTGAAGAAGCTCACGTTCCTCACGCTCATCGCGTCGTTCTGGACCAACCCGCTGATACATCGCCGAGATCATCATGGGCTTCGCCTATGGCATCTACATGGCGGTCGACCAGGCGCTCGTGATCGACGTGCTGCCGAACGCCGACCGGCCCGGCAAGGATCTCGGCGTCATCAACATCGCCAACGCGCTGCCGCAGCCGTTCGCGCCCGCCCTGGGCGGCCTGTTCCTCGGCATCGGCGTGCCCGACAGCTCGAACTACACGCTCATGCTGTGGGCGTCGGGGATCGTGTGCGTGCTCGGCGCGCTCGTCGTCCTGCCGATCAAGCGCGTGAGGTGAGCGGATCGGCGCGGGGCCGATCAGCGCGGCGCGAGGAGCGCGGAGAAGAGGCTGAGCGTCTCGCGGAGGTCGATCGCGGGATCGAGCAGCCACTGCGTCTGCAGGCCGTCCGAGACGGCGACGAGCATGGCGGCGAGCGTGTCGGCGTCGATGTCGTCGCGCACTCTGCCCGCGGCCTGCTCCTCGCGCAGGCGCCGGGCGCTCTCGGCGCGCACGACGTCGAAGCGGCGCGTGAAGAAGTCCTTCGCCTCGCCTGCGGGCTCCTCGATGGCGGTCGCGACGAGCGTCGAGTACAGCTGCACCATGCCCGGCACGCCCACGTTGCGGGTCGCGGCGTCGACCATGACCTCGACGGCCGAGGCGCCGGGGTCGTCGGTCACCGAGCGCAGCTGCTCCGCGTGGTCGTACACGGCGACGAGCAGCTGCTCGCGCGAGTCGAAGTAGTGCAGCAGCGTCGCGTGCGAGACGCCGATCGCCTCGGCGATGCGGCGCAGCGACGTGCCGTCGGCGCCGCGCTCGGCGAAGACTTCGATCGCGCGGTCGAGGATCTCCTTGCGGCGTGCGACGCCCTTGGCGTACGACCCGCGCCGGCCGATGACGGATTCGGGGTCGCTGTCCATGGATCCAATCTACCGACGGCAAAAACCGACCACTGTTCGAGATCGTGCTAACGTCTCGGCAACGGCATCGGGGCCGTGACCTCCCCGGAACGACGACGTGCGAAGGAAGGTTCTCGTGACGACTCCCGTCTCCTCCGTTCAGCTCTACTCGCTGGCCTCGGAGTTCTCCGCCGACATGGGCGGCTCGCTCGACAAGCTCGCGGCGATCGGGCTCACCCGCGTCGAGGCGTTCGACTTCGTGGGCCGCGCGCCCGAGCTGCGCCGCGCCCTCGACACGAGCGGTCTCACGGCGCCCACGGGCCACGCGCCCCTCCTGTCCGACACGCTGTGGACGCCCGACGGCGAGATCCCGACGCCCGCGCCCGAGGTCGTCTTCGAGGCTGCCGCGACGGCGGGGATCCGCACGGTCATCGATCCCTTCGTGCCCGCCGAGCGGTGGGCCACGCGCGAGGGCGTCGACGACATCGCCGCGCGCCTGAACGCCGCGAGCGAGGTCGCGAAGACCTTCGAGCTCGAGGTCGGCTACCACAACCACGCGCAGGAGTTCGTCGCGACGATCGACGGCCGCACCGCGTACGAGTACGCCGTCGCGCAGCTCGACCCCGCGGTGAAGCTCGAGCTCGACCTGTTCTGGGCCTTCGTGGGCGACCAGAACGTCGTGCGGCTCGCGGGATCCCTCGGCGACCGGCTGCTCGCCGTGCACGTCAAGGACGGCGCGAAGG
>JAJUIM010000199.1 GCA_029267645.1 Microbacterium sp. | reverse complement strand
CAGCAGCTGATCGCGGGGCCGGGCGTGTACATCTGCGACGAGTGCGTCGAGCTGTGCAACGAGATCATCGAAGAGCGCATGGCCGAGTCGTCGGCCGACGGCGAGGTCGCCGAGATCGACCTGCCGAAGCCGCGCGAGATCTACGAGTTCCTCGACGAGTACGTCGTGGGACAGGACCAGGCCAAGCGCTCGCTCGCCGTCGCCGTGTACAACCACTACAAGCGCGTGCGGGCGACGGGCGAGATCAAGTCGGCCGACGAGAAGGCCGAAGACGTCGAGATCGCCAAGAGCAACATCCTCATGCTCGGCCCGACGGGCTCCGGCAAGACCTACCTCGCGCAGACGCTCGCGAAGCGCCTCAACGTGCCCTTCGCTGTCGCCGACGCGACGGCGCTCACGGAGGCCGGCTACGTGGGGGAGGACGTCGAGAACATCCTCCTGAAGCTCCTGCAGGCGGCCGACTACGACGTGCAGCGCGCCGAGCAGGGCATCATCTACATCGACGAGGTCGACAAGATCGCGCGCAAGGCCGAGAACCCGTCGATCACGCGCGACGTGTCGGGCGAGGGCGTGCAGCAGGCGCTGCTGAAGATCCTCGAGGGCACGACGGCGCAGGTGCCGCCGCAGGGCGGCCGCAAGCACCCGCACCAGGAGTTCCTCCAGATCGACACGACGAACGTGCTGTTCATCGTGGCGGGCGCCTTCGCGGGCCTCGAGGAGATCGTCTCCTCGCGCGTCGGCCGCGCGGGCGTGGGGTTCGGCGCGCCGCTGCAGTCGACGCGCGACAACGACGCGCTGTTCTCCGAGGTGCTGCCGGAAGACCTGCACAAGTTCGGCCTGATCCCCGAGTTCATCGGCCGCCTGCCGGTCATCGCGGCGGTCGACCCGCTCGACCAGGACGCGCTCGTCGACATCCTCACGGTGCCGCGCAACGCGCTCGTGAAGCAGTACCAGCGCATGTTCCTCATCGACGGCGTCGAGCTCGACTTCGAAGCCGACGCGCTGCGCGCGATCGCCGACCTCGCCGCCGAGCGCAAGACCGGCGCGCGCGGGCTCCGCGCGATCCTCGAGGACGTGCTGGGGCCGATCATGTTCGAGATCCCGTCGAACGACGACGTCGCGAAGGTCGTCGTCACGCGCGCGGCGGTCGACGACGGGGCGCCGCCGACGGTCGTCTTCCGCGAGCGCCGCAAGAGCGCCTGAGCGGCCGCAACGAGAATGGCCTCCGCGCATCTGCGCGGAGGCCATTCTCGTGAGCAATCAGTCCATCGGGTCGAACGTCGACACCGTCGCGTGGCCGGCCGCGTCGAGCGACACCTCGATGCCGCTGTCGAGTTCGGCGATCGGCCGACCCTCGAGCCAGGTCAGCGTCCACATGGGCGCCGGCCCGATCTGGGGGAGACTGTTCTCGACCTTGGCGATCTCGCCCCGCAGGGCGTCTGGGACCGACGCCGGGGGCTCGCCCCCGGCAGGCCAGCGCGTTCCGAGCTGCATCAGGACTCCTGTTCCTCGAATGCGATCGAGGTTACCGCGATCTCGTCGCCGTCCGCGAAGGCGAGCTCGGCGATCCGCCCGACGGCGCGAAGGTCCGCTTCGATCTGCCGCAGCAGCTCGATGCGGTCGGCCGGCGCCGCGATCGTCGCCGACGCGACGGGCGTGCGCTGCGAGGCCTTCGCCTCGGTCTTCGCGCGGCGCACGCCGATGAGCGCCTCGGAGGCCGCCGCGAGCACGGCGGGGTCGCCGCCGAGCGCCGACGGGACGGGCCAAGCCGCGTTGTGCACGGAGCCCTCCTGGAACCAGCTCCACGCCTCCTCGGTCGCGAACGATACGACGGGGGCGAGCAGGCGCAGCAGCGTCGACAGCGCCGTGCGCAGCGCGGCGGCGGCCGATGCGCCCGCGGCGCCGCCCGTGTAGGCGCGCTCCTTCACGAGCTCGAGGTAGTCGTCGCAGAACGTCCAGAAGAACGCCTCCGACACCTCGAGCGCGCGGGCGTGGTCGTAGCCGTCGAGCGCTGCGGTCGCCTGCTCCACGACCTCGTCGAGCGCAGCGAGCATCGAGAGGTCGAGCGGCTCCGTCACCTGCGCGTCGGCGGGCGCCTCGAAGCCGAGGGCGAACTTCGCCGCGTTCAGGATCTTGATCGCGAGCCGGCGGCCGATCTTGATCTGCGTCGGGTTCTGCGGGTCGAAGGCCGCGTCGGTGCCGAGCCGGCTCGACGCCGCCCAGTAGCGCACGGCGTCGGAGCCGTGCTTGTCGAGGATGTCGGCGGGCGTGACGACGTTGCCCTTCGACTTCGACATCTTCTTGCGGTCGGGATCCACGATGAAGCCCGAGATCGCGGCGTGCCGCCAGGGGGCGCGGTCGTCCTCGAGGGCGCTGCGCAGCAGCGTCGAGAACAGCCACGTGCGGATGATGTCCTGGCCCTGCGGGCGCACGTCGAACGGCGCGACGAGGTTCCACAGCTCCTCGTCGCGGCTCCAGCCACCCGCGAGCTGCGGGGTGAGCGACGAGGTGGCCCACGTGTCGAACACGTCGGTCTCGGCCTCGAACCCGCCAGGCACGCCGCGCTGCGAGGCGTCGTATCCCGGCGGGACGTCGCTCGAGGGATCCACCGGCAGGGCGGACAGCTCGGGCGTCAGCACGCGGCCGTAATCGCGCTCGCCCTGCTCGTCGAGGCCGTACCAGACGGGGATCGGCACGCCGAAGAAGCGCTGGCGCGAGACGAGCCAGTCGCCCGTGAGGCCGTTGACCCAGTTCTCGTACCGCACGCGCATGAACTCGGGGTGCCAGTCGATCTCGCCTCCGAGGGCGAGCAGCTTCTCGCGCAGCTCGGCGTCGCGCGCGCCGTTGCGGATGTACCACTGGCGCGTCGAGACGATCTCGAGCGGGCGGTCGCCCTTCTCGAAGAACTTCACGGGGTGCTGGAAGGTGTCTCCCGTATTGACGAGCTCGCCCGACTCGTCGAGCAGCTCGACGATGCGCTTCTGCGCGCTGAAGACGGTTTTGCCCGCCAGCTCGCCGTACGCCGCAAGACCCGCCTCGCTCGTGATCGCCTCGGGGGCGTCGGCGAGCACGCGGCCGTCCTTGCCGATGATCGTGCGGTTCGGCAGGTCGAGCTCGCGCCACCAGATGATGTCGTTCATGTCGCCGAACGTGCAGACCATCGCGATGCCGGATCCCTTGTCGGGCTGCGCCGCCGTGTGCGCGAGCACGGGCACCTCGACGTCGAACAGCGGCGTGCGCACGGTCGTGCCGAAGAACGGCTGGTAGCGCTCGTCGTCGGGGTGCGCGACGAGCGCAACGCACGCGGCGAGCAGCTCGGGGCGCGTCGTCTCGATGAGGATGTCGCCGGATCCGTCGGTGCGGTGGAACGCGAGGCGGTGGTACGCGGCGGGGCGGTCGCGGTCCTCGAGCTCGGCCTGCGCGATCGCCGAGCGGAAGTCGATGTCCCACAGGGTCGGCGCGAGCGACTGGTAGGCCTCGCCGCGCTCGAGATTGCCGAGGAACGCGAGCTGCGACGTGCGGATCGTGTCGTCGGAGATCGTGCGGTAGTTCTGGGTCCAGTCGACCGAGAGGCCGAGCTGGCGCCACAGCTCCTCGAACTTCGCCTCGTCCTCGACCGTGAGCCGCTCGCACAGCTCCGTGAAGTTGCGGCGGCTGATCGGCACCTGGTCGGCGGCCTTGATGTTCTTCGTCGTGCCTTCGAACGGCGGCGTGAAGTCGGGGTCGTACGGCAGCGACGGGTCGCAGCGCACGCCGTAGTAGTTCTGCACGCGGCGCTCGGTCGGCAGGCCGTTGTCGTCCCACCCGATGGGGTAGAAGACCTGGCGGCCGCGCATGCGCTCGAAGCGCGCCTTCACGTCGGTGTGCGTGTAGCTGAACACGTGGCCGATGTGCAGGGATCCCGACGCGGTCGGCGGGGGAGTGTCGACCGAGAAGACGCCCTCGCGCCCGACGCGCTGGGCGGCCGCGCGGTCGAAGCGGTAGGTGCCCTTGGTCTCCCAGCGCTCACCCCATTTCGCTTCGAGTCCTTCGAGCTGGGGCTTGTCGGGGATGTCGGCCATGCGCGGAACTCCTTGCGATATGGGCGGCACGGTGTGTTCGTGCCAGATGTGGTGGTCGACGAGAGTCTACCCGTCCCGAATGCGCAGGACCCCT
>JAJUIM010000374.1 GCA_029267645.1 Microbacterium sp. | reverse complement strand
CGAGGTGGCGCTCGACCGGATCCACGAAGAACGTGTCCTGCATCTGACGCGCAGGGTGATCCTCGTCGAGATTGAGCGAGTCGAAGTTGAACCACTCGTGCTCGAGCTCGGGTCCCTCGACGATCTCCCAGCCCATGCCGATGAAGAGGTCGCTGATGCGCTCCTGCATGAGCGCGATGGGGTGGCGGGCGCCCGAGCGCGTGCGGCTCGCGACGGCCGTGATGTCCACCCGCTCGGCCTCGAGCCGCGCGGCGACCTCGGCCGCCGAGAGCTCCTCCTCGCGCGTCGCGAACGCCTGGTTCACCTGACCGCGGGCCTGGCCGACGAGCTTGCCGAACTCGGCCTTGCGCTCCTTCGGCACGTGACGCATCTGGGCGTTGAGCGCCGCGAGCGGGCTGCCCTCGCCCTGGTGAGCGGCGCGGGCGCGCTTCAGCTCGGCGGTGTCGGCGGCCCGCGAAGCCGCAGCGAGCGCATCCGCGACGGCGGCTTCCACCGCCTCGGGAGTGATCTCTGGGTTGTCAGACACGAGACGCAAGTCTACCGGCCGCGGGTGGACGGCCGCGGCGGGTTCAGGACCCGCGGGGCGCGTACATCGCGACGCCCTCGTAGTTCCAGTTGCGGTCGCTCGAACGGATCCGCTGCGCCTCCGACGCGTTGGCCGTGTAGAAGTGCTTGCCGAACTTCGAGCTCCAGAACCGGTGCACGGGGACCGTGCCCGACGTGCCCGCGCGCGCGGTGCAGAACGCGACGCCCTCGTACTTCCAGTTGCGGTCGCTCGTGCGCACGCGGTGCGCCTCCTGGCCGTTGGTCGTGAAGAAGTGCGAGGAGAAGCGCGACGACCAGAAGCGGTGCACGGGCACGGTGCCCGAGCGGCAGGCGCCGCCCGACGTCGCCCAGACGCGGAAGTCGCGGCCCTCGTACGTCCAGTTGGGATCCGACGAACGCAGCTTGTCCGCCTCCGCCGAGTTCACGGTGTAGAAGTGCGCGTTGTCGAACTTCTTGCTCCAGAAGCGGTGCACGGCGTGGCTGCCGTCGGGCGCGACGGATCCGCCGGATCCCCCGCCCGTCGAGCCGAACCAGTCGGTGTAGTAGTTGTAGAAGTTGCGGTTGCCGTAGGAGGCGCAGCGGTCGTTCGACGCGCCGTATCCCGCAGCGAGCGCGGCCCGGTTGGGCTGGTAGGGCGTGTAGTAGTACAGCGCCGCGGTCGCCTTGTTCGCGATGCGCACGGCGCCGGATCCGCACGACGCGTCGGGGTGCCAGCGGATCTGCGACGTCTTGCCGACGGGGTACCAGCTGAAGTACGAGTCCTTCGAGTACCGCTGCAGCTGGTGCGCCGCCATATACACCTGGTTCTGGAACCCGAAGTAGGTGCTGTCGCACGCCGCGCCGTCGGGGCACGCGTAGCCCATCGCGATGTCGTAGCGCCAATCGCTCGGCCAGGTATGCGTCACGAGGCCCTGCTCCTTCTGCAGGATCACGAGGAGCACCTTCTCGCTCACGTTGCAGGCCCGCGACACCTTCGAGATGATCGTCGCCGCCGACTCGCGCGAGGCGCCCTGGTACGTGCCGCTGCAGTAGGCGCTCGGGCGCTTCGTCACCGTGCGCTGGCTGAAGTCCTTCAGGCACGTGTAGTTGGGGTCGCAGCGCGGCACCTTGCCGTTGAGGAAGCGCTGGATCTGCGCCGCCGACATCGTGCCCGACGTGTACATCTTCGCGTCGCTGATGAGGTTGCCGGCCGAGAAGCCGGCGAGCGACGTCGCCTGCAGCTCGGTCGCGGTCTCGGAGTACGCGCCCGGGTCGGCCTCATCCTCGGTCGTCGAACCGACGTAGTCGCCCGACTCGGGCGTCGGGATCTCGGCGTCGCCGCCCTCGGGTACCTGCTCGGGATCCTCGCTCGGGGTCGCCTCCTCTGCCGGCCCCTCGGCCGGAGCGGGCTCGTCCGCGGGCTGCTCTGTGGGCGCCGGCTCCTCAGCGGGTGCGGGCGCCTCGATCGGCGTCGGCTCGGCCGCCGGGAGCGGCTCGTCGGCGGGCTGCGGATCGCCCGTCTCGGCGGGATCCTGCGGGACGGCAGGCTGCTCCGTCGGCGCCGGCTGATCGCTCGCGACGGGCTCGTCGGCGCGCGCGACCGAGGGCGCGAACAGGAAGCAGAAGAGGGCCGCGACCGCGATTCCGCGGGCAAGGGTCGTTCGGGCAGGGCTCACCCTGGGGAACGCGAGAGGCATGGCCACCAGTCTTCCCGAGG
>JAJUIM010000078.1 GCA_029267645.1 Microbacterium sp. | reverse complement strand
CGCCGGGGAAGGTCGCCGCGATCGACGTGAAGATGAGCAGCGACATGCCGTTGCCGACGCCGCGTTCGGAGACGAGCTCGGCCATCCACATGACGAGGCCCGTGCCGGCGGTCATCGCGATGATGATCATGCCCTGGGTCACCCAGCTGGTGTTCGTCAGGAGGTTGTTGCACTCGGCGACCGAGGTCGTACCGAAGAGCTGGCCCGACCGCGCGACCGTGACGAGCGTCGTCGACTGCAGCAGCGCGAGCGCGATCGTGAGGTAGCGGGTGTACTGCGTGAGCTTGGCCTGCCCCGACTGGCCCTCCTTGTGCAGCGTCTCGAAGTGCGGGATCACGACGCGCAGGAGCTGCGTGATGATCGTCGCCGTGATGTACGGCATGACGCCGAGGGCGAAGATCGACAGCTGCAGCAGCGCGCCGCCCGAGAACAGGTTCACGAGCGACATCAGCCCGCCCGTGCTGTCCATCTGCTCGAGGCAGCTCTGCACGTTGGGGTAGCTGATGAACGGCGCGGGGATGTGCGCGCCGAAGCGATAGATGGCGATGATGCCGAGCGTGAAGCCGATCTTCCGACGGAGGTCGGGGGTGCGGAAGATCCGCGCGATAGCGCTGAACAAGAAACTGCCTCCCAGGAAAGGACGTGTCGCGCAAGAGCGCACACCATCCAACAGACTAACGGAAAGGGCCGGGAGCTCGACGCTCCCGGCCCTTCCGGTCAAACGCGCTGTGACCAGCGCGTCAGTTGATCGTGCCGCCCGCGGCCTCGATCTTGGCCTTCGCGGAGGCCGAGACCTTGTCGACCTTCACGTTCAGGGCCACGGAGATGTCGCCATCGCCGAGGACCTTGACCAGGGAATTCTTCCGCACGAGGCCCTTGGCCACGAGGATGTCCGACGTGATGTCGCCGCCCTCGGGGAAGACCTCCGCGATCTTGTCCAGGTTCACGACCTGGTACTCGGTGCGGAACGGGTTCTTGAAGCCGCGAAGCTTCGGTGCGCGCATGTGCAGCGGCATCTGGCCACCCTCGAAGCCGACGCGCACGGTGTTGCGAGCGCGCGTTCCCTTCGTACCGCGACCAGCCGTCTTGCCCTTCGAGCCCTCACCGCGACCCTTGCGGGTCTTCGCGGTGTTGGCGCCGGGGACCGGGCGCAGGTGGTGAGCCTTGAGCACGCCGGGGCGCTCGTTGTTCTCAGCCATCAGTCGATCTCCTCAACCTTCACGAGGTGAGCGACGGCGCGAACGTAGCCGCGGGTCTGCGCGTCGTCGGGGCGGACAACCGCGTCACCGATGCGACGGAGACCGAGGCTGCGCAGCGTGTCACGCTGGTTCTGCTTCTCGCTCACCTTGGACTTGATCTGCGTCACCTTCAGACGCGCGGCCATCAGGCACCTGCCTTCGCAGTAGCGGCGGCAGCCTTCTCGGCCTCCGCACGGACGAGGCGCGCCGGGGCGACCTGGTCGAACTCGAGACCGCGACGCGCGGCGACCGCACGGGGCTCCTCGAGCATCTTCAGGGCCGACACCGTGGCGTGCACGATGTTGAGCGTGTTCGACGAGCCGAGCGACTTCGACAGGACGTCGTGGATGCCGGCGCACTCGAGCACGGCGCGGACGGGACCACCGGCGATAACACCGGTACCGGCCGACGCGGGGCGCAGCATGACGACGCCAGCGGCGTCCTCACCCTGCACGGGGTGCGGGATCGTCTGGCCGACGCGCGGCACGCGGAAGAAGTTGCGCTTGGCCTCCTCGACACCCTTCGAGATGGCGAGAGGAACCTCGCGCGCCTTGCCATAGCCGACGCCCACGAGGCCGTCACCGTCGCCGACGACGACGAGCGCGGTGAAGCTGAAGCGACGACCACCCTTGACGACCTTCGACACGCGGTTGATCGTGACGACGCGCTCGAGGAACTGGCTGTCGTTCGAGCGACCGCCGCGGTCGTTGCCGCGACGCTCACCACGACCGCCGCGGCCGCCGCCTCGGCGGTCCTGACGCTGGTCCTGGCGCTGCTCGGTCTGCGCCCCAGCGGGCGCGGTCTGACCGGCTTCGGTGGTCACTTCGGTCTCCTTGTTGTCACTCACAGGCTCAGCCCTCCTTCGCGGGCGCCGTCGGCGATGGCCGCAACGCGACCGGCGTAGCGGTTGCCACCGCGGTCGAAGACGACGGACTCGATGCCCGCGGCCTTGGCACGCTCAGCGACGAGCTCGCCGACCTTGCGGGCCTTGGCGGTCTTGTCGTCGTCGTTCGAGCGGAGGTCGGCCTCGAGGCTCGACGCCGAGGCCAGCGTGTGGCCCTGCGCGTCGTCGATGACCTGCACGAAGATGTGGCGCGACGAGCGCGTCACAACGAGACGGGGGCGCTCCGCGGATCCCACGACCTTCTTGCGAAGGCGAACGTGGCGGCGCGTACGCGCGGCGGACTTCGACTTCACAGCCATGATTACTTACCAGCCTTTCCGGCCTTGCGGCGGATCTGCTCGCCGGCGTAGCGCACGCCCTTGCCCTTGTACGGCTCGGGCTTGCGGATCTTACGAATGTTGGCGGCCGTCTCGCCGACGGCCTGCTTCGAGATGCCGCTCACGGTGATCTTGTTGTTGCCCTCGACCGAGAACGTGATCCCGGCCGGCGGCTCGACGATGACCGGGTGCGAGAAGCCGAGCGCCAGCTCGAGGTTCTGGCCCTTCTGCTGCACGCGGTAGCCGGTGCCGACGATCTCGAGCGACTTCGAGTAGCCCTGCGTGACGCCGATGATGCTGTTGTTGATGAGCGTGCGGCTCAGGCCGTGCAGGGCACGCGACTCGCGCTCATCGTCGGGACGGGTGACGAGAACCTGGTTCTCCTCGATCTTGACCTGAATCGGCTCGGCAACCGTGAGGGCGAACTCGCCCTTCGGGCCCTTGACCTGAACGTCCTGGCCGTTGATCTTCACCTCGACGCCCGAGGGAATGTCAATGGGAAGCTTTCCAATACGCGACATCGTCGATCACCACACGTAGGCGAGAACTTCTCCGCCCACGCCCTTCTGCTCGGCCTGGCGGTCGGTGAGAAGACCGCTGGAGGTGGACAGGATGGCGACACCGAGGCCGCCGAAAACCTTGGGGAGCTCCGTCGACTTCGCGTACACGCGGAGGCCCGGCTTCGAGACGCGCTTGATGCCCGAGATCGAGCGCTCGCGCTTCGCGCCGTACTTCAGCGTGATGGTGAGGGTCTTGCCGACGCGGGCGTCGGTCTCCTCGTAGCCGGCGATGTAGCCCTCCTGCTGGAGCATCGCGGCGATGTTCTTCTTCAGCTTGCTCGACGGCAGCGACACCTGGTCGTGGTGCGCCGAGTTCGCGTTGCGCAGACGGGTCAGCAGATCTGCGACCGGGTCTGTCATGGTCATATGAGTGTTCCTTTGTTCATGAGGTTTCGGCTGCCGTTACACGACAGACGACCTTCCACGACGTGGATAGCCAATATTCGATTGTCCACCAGGATGCCGGGCCCGGCCAAACCGAGCCCGGCATCCTCAGCGGTTTCCCTGAGTGGAGTGATCCGCTCAGGCGCTCTTGACGAACGGGAAGCCGAGGTGCGTCAGCAGCGCACGGCCCTCGTCGTCGGTCTTCGCGGTCGTGACGACCGTGATGTCGAAGCCGCGGACGCGGTCGATCTTGTCCTGGTCGATCTCGTGGAAGATCGACTGCTCCGCAACACCGAAGGTGTAGTTGCCGTTGCCGTCGAACTGCTTCGGCGACAGGCCGCGGAAGTCGCGGATACGGGGCAGGGCGAGCGAGATCAGGCGGTCCAGGAACTCCCACGCGCGGTCACCGCGGAGGGTGACGTGCGCGCCGATGGCCTGGCCCTCGCGCAGCTTGAACTGCGCGATCGACTTCTTCGCCTTGGTCACGACGGGCTTCTGGCCGGTGATCGCGGTGAGGTCTGCGACCGCACCCTCGATGACCTTGCTGTCGCGGGCTGCCTCGCCGACGCCGGTGTTGACGACGACCTTGACGATGCCGGGAACCTGCATGACGTTCGCGTAACCGAACTCGTCCTGCAGCTTCTGGCGGATCTCGCCACGGTAGACCTGCTTCAGGCGCGGCTGGATTTTGCCAGTCTGCGCGGCACTATCAGTGCTCATCTGTTAACCCTTTACTTTCCCTTGGGGTCGGGAATGTCCTTGCCCGAACCCTTGGCGACGCGAACGCGCACGGTCTTCTTGACGCCGTCCTTGACCTGCTCCTCCACGCGGTAGCCCACGCGGGTCGGCTTCTTGGTCTCGGGGTCGACGATCGCGACGTTCGACACGTGGATCGGGGCCTCGTAGGTCTCGATGCCACCGGTCTTGGTGCCGCGCTGCGTCTGACCGACGCGGTTGTGCTTGGTGATGTAGTTGACGCCCTCGACGACCACGCGGTTGCCGATGACCTCGAGCACCTTGCCCTGCTTGCCGCGGTCTCCGCCGCGCTCCTGGGTGGCGCCGGTGATGACCTGAACCAGGTCACCCTTCTTGATCTTCGCCATGAGTTACAGCACCTCCGGGGCGAGCGAGACGATCTTCATGAACTTGCGGTCACGAAGCTCACGACCGACCGGGCCGAAGATACGGGTGCCGCGGGGCTCCCCGTCGTTCTTCAGGATGACGGCGGCGTTCTCGTCGAACTTGATGTACGAGCCGTCGTCGCGGCGCGTCTGCTTCACGGTGCGGACGACGACCGCCTTGACGACGTCGCCCTTCTTGACGTTGCCGCCAGGGATCGCGTCCTTGACCGTCGCGACGATGGTGTCGCCCAGACCGGCGTGACGGCGGTTGGATCCACCGAGCACGCGAATCGTGAGCAGCTCCTTCGCGCCGGAGTTGTCGGCGACCTTGAGGCGGGATTCGTTCTGAATCACTGGTTACTCCTTCACGCAAGCCCGAGGGCTTACTTGGCCTTCTCGACGATCTCGACCAGACGCCAGCGCTTGGTGGCGCTGAGCGGGCGAGTCTCGTTGATCACGACGAGGTCGCCGACGCCGGCAGTGTTCTGCTCGTCGTGGGCCTTCAGCTTCTTCGTGCGACGGAGGACCTTGCCGTAGAGGGGGTGCTTCATGCGGTCCTCGACCTCGACGACGATCGTCTTGTCCATCTTGTCGCTCACGACGTAGCCGCGGGCCGACTTGCGGTAACCGCGCTCGACGGTCTCCTCAGTCTTGTTCTCGCTGGCCATCACTCAGCCTCTCCCTCAGCGACGGCCTCGTCGGCCTTCTTCGCCTTGCTCTTCTTGGCCTTCTTCGGGGCCGTGGGCTCGGGCGTCGCGCGGATGCCGAGCTCACGCTCGCGGATGACCGTGTAGAGCCGCGCGATGTCGCGCTTCACGGCGCGGATGCGGCCGTGGCTCTCGAGCTGGCCCGTAGCCGACTGGAAGCGCAGGTTGAACAGCTCTTCCTTGGCCTTGCGCAGCTCCTCGGTCAGGCGCTGGTCTTCGAACGTGTCGAGCTCGCTTGCGGCGAGCTCCTTGGTGCCGATCGCCATTACGCGTCGCCCTCCTCGCGCTTGATAATGCGTGCCTTCAGGGGCAGCTTGTGCATTGCTCGGGTCAGGGCGCCCTTCGCGAGCTCCTCGCTCACGCCGGCGACCTCGAAGAGGACGCGGCCCGGCTTGACGTTGGCGACCCAGAACTCCGGCGAGCCCTTACCCGAACCCATGCGGACCTCGGCGGGCTTCTTGGTGAGCGGGCGGTCGGGGTAGATGTTGATCCACACCTTGCCGCCGCGCTTGATGTGACGCGTCATGGCGATACGAGCCGCCTCGATCTGACGGTTCGTGACGTAGGCCGGGCTGAGCGCCTGGATTCCGTACTCGCCGAACGAGACCTTGGTGCCGCCCGTCGCCTGGCCCGAACGGCCGGGACGGTGCTGCTTGCGGTACTTGACCTTGCGGGGGATAAGCATTACGCCGATGCTCCTTCCGGGGCCCTCTTGTCGGCACCCGCGTCGTTGCGACGCGGCCCGCGACGGCCACCACGGTCGCCACCACGAGCAGGCTTCTTGTTGGCCTCCTCGCGAGCGAGCTCCTTGTTCGTGAGGTCACCCTTGTAGACCCAGACCTTCACGCCGATGCGGCCGAAGGTGGTCTTCGCCTCGTAGAAGCCGTAGTCGATGTTCGCGCGCAGCGTGTGCAGCGGCACACGACCCTCGCGGTAGAACTCGGTGCGGCTCATCTCGGCGCCGCCGAGGCGGCCGGAGACCTGGATGCGGACGCCCTTGGCGCCGGCGCGCATGGCGCCCTGCAGGCCCTTGCGCATCGCGCGGCGGAACGCCACGCGCGCAGCGAGCTGCTCGGCGACGCCCTGGGCGACGAGCTGAGCGTCGGCCTCGGGGTTCTTGACCTCGAGGATGTTCAGCTGGATCTGCTTGCCCGTGAGCTTCTCGAGCTCGGCGCGGATGCGCTCGGCCTCCGCACCGCGGCGCCCGATGACGATGCCCGGGCGGGCGGTGTGGATGTCGACGCGGACGCGGTCCTTCGTGCGCTCGAGGTCGATGCGGCTCACGCCGGCACGGTCGAGGTTCTCCTGCAGCAGCTGACGGATACGGATGTCCTCAGCAACGTAGTCGGCGTACCGCTGACCCGGCTTCGTCGAGTCGGCGAACCAGCGCGACGTGTGGTCCGTCGTGATGCCGAGGCGGAAGCCGTAAGGGTTGATCTTCTGTCCCATTACTTGCTCGCCTTCTTCTTGCTGCCCTCGGCCGCTTCGGCGACATCGGGCGTCGAGAGCACGACCGTGATGTGGCTCGTGCGCTTCTTGATCTGGTCGGCGCGACCCTGGGCGCGGGGACGGAAACGCTTCAGCGTGATCCCCTCGTCCACGAAGGCGTTCTTGACGAACAGATCCTGCTCGTTGAGGTACTCGCCAGCCGCGTCGGCCTTCACCTGCGCGTTGGCCTTCGCCGACTCGACGAGCTTGTAGATGGGCTCAGAAGCACCCTGCGCCGCGAACTTCAGGATCGCGAGCGCCTCGTCGGCCTGCTTGCCCTTGATGAGCGCGACGACACGACGAGCCTTCTGAGGGGTCACGCGGATGTGTCGCACGCGTGCGATGGACTCCACCATTTCTCTCTCCTCTTGCGCCACCGCGTCAGCGGCGGCGGCCCTTCTTGTCGTCCTTCACGTGGCCGCGGAAGGTGCGGGTGGGGGCGAACTCGCCCAGCTTGTGGCCGACCATGGACTCGGACACGAACACGGGGATGTGCTTGCGTCCGTCGTGCACGGCGATCGTGTGACCCAGCATGGCGGGGACGATCATCGAGCGACGCGACCAGGTCTTGATGACGTTCTTCGTGCCCGCCTCGTTCTGCGAGACAACCTTGCGAAGCAGGTGCTCGTCGACGAAGGGGCCCTTCTTCAGACTGCGTGGCATCTTCTTGAACTCCTACTTGCGGTTCTTGCCCGAGGGGCGACGGCGCACGATGTACTTGTCGCTTTCCTTGTTGGCGTGACGGGTACGGCCCTCTGCCTGGCCCCACGGCGAAACGGGGTGACGGCCACCAGAGGTACGACCCTCACCACCACCGTGCGGGTGGTCGACCGGGTTCATGACGACACCGCGGACGGTCGGGCGGACGCCCTTCCAGCGCTTGCGGCCGGCCTTGCCCCAGTTGATGTTCGACTGCTCGGCGTTGCCGACCTCGCCGATCGTGGCGCGGCAGCGCGCGTCGACGTTGCGGACCTCGCCCGAGGGCAGACGGAGCTGCGCGTACGGGCCGTCCTTCGCGACGAGACGCACCGAGGCACCGGCCGAACGCGCGAGCTTCGCACCGCCGCCGGGACGCAGCTCCACGTTGTGGAGCACGGTACCGGTGGGGATGTTGCGCATCGGCAGGTTGTTGCCGGGCTTGATGTCGGCCGAGGGACCCGACTCGACGATGTCGCCCTGCTTCAGCTTCGCCGGAGCGAGGATGTAGCGCTTGGTGCCATCGAAGTAGTGCAGCAGCGCGATG
>JAJUIM010000197.1 GCA_029267645.1 Microbacterium sp. | reverse complement strand
TTCGCTTCGAGTCCTTCGAGCTGGGGCTTGTCGGGGATGTCGGCCATGCGCGGAACTCCTTGCGATATGGGCGGCACGGTGTGTTCGTGCCAGATGTGGTGGTCGACGAGAGTCTACCCGTCCCGAATGCGCAGGACCCCTCGCGCGGCGCGCGTCGACCGGCTCGACGCGCTGCTCGACGAGCGAAAAGGAACCTGAGATGCCCATCACGTCGATCGACACCGATCACGACAAGCTGACCCTCACGATCGTCGCCGACTTCGCCGCGACGAAGCAGCGGCTGTGGGACGCGTACGCGGATCCCCGGCAGATCGAGCGCTTCTGGGGGCCCGAGACATATCCCGCGACCTTCCTGCGGCACGACATGTTCCCCGGCGGCGAGAGCCGCTACGCGATGACGGGGCCGGAGGGCGACGTCTCGCGCGGCTACTGGCAGTTCCTCTCTGTCGACGCGCCGAACGGCTTCGAGGTGCGCGACGGCTTCTGCGGCGACGACGGCGAGCCGAACCCCGATATGCCCTCGATGCGCATGACGTTCTCGTTCGAGGAGACGGCCGAGGGATCCCGGCTCACGACGGTCACGCACTTCTCGCCCCTCGAGGAGCTCGAGCAGCTCGTCGAGATGGGCATGGTCGAGGGCACGCGCTCGGCCATGAGTCAGATCGACACGGTCGTCGCCGACCTGCGCGAGTTCGCGGCCGACATCCCCGTGCTCGCGCAGAACCTCTCCGACACGCAGGTGCGCGTCTCGCGCGTCGTCCGCGGATCGGTCGACGACGTCTGGCGCGCGCATCACGACGCCGACCTGCTGCGCCGCTGGCAGCTCGGCCCCGACGGCTGGGAGATGACCGAGGTCACGCCTCCCGCGGGCGCGGGATCCGAGTTCATCTACCGCTGGGCGCCCGTGGGCGAGACGGAAGGGTCGCCGTTCGCGATCTCTGGCGAGGTGCGCGAGTCGGAGCCGCCGCACCGCGTCGTGCACACGGAGCGCATGGAGGGCTTCGAGGGCGAGACGCTCAATGAGCTCACGCTCACGGCCGTGCCCGACGGCACGCTCCTCGTCTACGTCATCACCTACGACAGCGCCGCG
Source organism: Microbacterium sp. (assembly GCA_029267645.1). Taxonomy (GTDB): domain Bacteria; phylum Actinomycetota; class Actinomycetes; order Actinomycetales; family Microbacteriaceae; genus Microbacterium. The sequence goes on along the minus strand of JAJUIM010000197.1, from coordinate 3,073 downwards.
GCCCGAGACGCCATGCTCGCGACGGGCATGACCGACGGCATGGAGCAGAGCTACCGCCGTCTCGAGGGGGTGCTCGCCTAGCGTTCGGGGTGCGCGGCGCCGCCTCTCGGCGCGGTAGGATGGGACGACAGGCGTCGATCCGGCCATCACCGGGGAGCCCGCGGAAGAACGGCTGCTCGCAGCTCATTAGAACCGCGCGGGTCAGGCCCGTCACAGCCGCAGTGAGAGGGGCGCCGCGCACGCGGCGCACGCGGGGTGGTACCGCGGCACGATCGGTCAGACGATCGCGTGTCGTCCTCGCAGTTCGGCCCGACGGAACTGCTGGAGTGAGATGACCTACCCGAAGAGCGCATTCGGCGCCGCTGCGGACGCCGTGACCCCCTCGCCGAGCTTCCCGGAGATCGAGCGCGAGATCCTCGACTTCTGGGACCGCGACGACACCTTCCGCGCCTCGATCGCGCAGCGCGAGGACGCCGAGGAGTGGGTCTTCTATGACGGCCCGCCGTTCGCCAACGGCCTGCCGCACTACGGGCACCTCCTCACGGGATACGCGAAGGACCTCTTCCCGCGCTTCCACACGATGCTCGGTCAGAAGGTCGACCGCGTCTTCGGCTGGGACACGCACGGCCTGCCCGCCGAGCTCGAGGCCATGAAGCAGCTCGGGATCACCGAGAAGAGCGAGATCGAGGAGATGGGGATCGACGCCTTCAACGCGAAGGCGCGAGAGTCGGTCCTCGCCTACACGCGCGAGTGGGAGGACTACGTCACCCGCCAGGCCCGCTGGGTCGACTTCGAGCGCGGGTACAAGACGCTCGACACGACGTTCATGGAGAGCGTGCTGTGGGCGTTCAAGCAGCTGCACGAGAAGGGCCTCGCGTACGAGGGGTACCGCGTGCTGCCGTACTGCTGGCGCGACCAGACGCCGCTGTCGAACCACGAGCTGCGCATGGACGACGACGTCTACAAGGACCGCCAGGATCCGTCGGTGACGGTCGGCTTCCCGCTCTCGGGCGACAGGGCCCGCGAGCTCGGCCTCGAGGGCGTCGCGGCGCTCGCCTGGACGACGACGCCGTGGACGCTGCCGACCAACAGCTCGCTCGCCGCGGGCCCCGCGATCTCGTACGTCGTCGTGCCCGTCGGTCCGGCCGGCGCATCAGAGCAGTTCGCCGCGAACGAGGTGCTGCTCGCGGAGGACTTGCTCGCGGGCTACGCGAAGGACCTCGGCTACGACGACGCGGAGGCCGCGGCCGGCGCCGTCGTCCGCCGCATCACGGGCGCGGAGCTCGCGGGCGTGCGCTTCCAGCCGCTGTTCGACTACTTCACCGACACCGAGCGGTGGGGCACCGAGAACGCCTGGCAGATCCTCGTCGACGACTACGTCACGACGTCCGACGGCACGGGCCTCGTGCACCAGGCGCCCGCATACGGTGAGGACGACAAGCGGCTGAACGACGCCGCGGGGATCCCCACGATCGTCTCGCTCGGCGACGACGGGCGCTTCCTCTCGATCGTCCCCGACTTCGAGGGCGAGCTGTGGCTCGAGGCCAACATGGACATTGTGCGCGCGCTGCGCGGCGCCGGCCGCCTGCTGCGCCTGCAGTCGTACCAGCACAGCTACCCGCACTGCTGGCGCTGCCGCAACCCCCTCATCTACAAGGCCGTCTCGAGCTGGTTCGTGCGCGTGACTGACTTCAAGGACGACCTGCTCGCGAACAACGAGCTCATCACGTGGGCGCCCGAGAACGTCAAGCACGGGCAGTTCGGCAAGTGGCTCGAGGGCGCGCGCGACTGGTCGATCAGCCGCAACCGGTACTGGGGCTCGCCCATCCCGGTGTGGAAGTCCGACGACCCGAATCACCCCCGCATCGACGTGTACGGCTCGCTCGACGAGCTCGAGCGCGACTTCGGCGCGCTGCCGCGCAATGAAGCGGGCGAGGTCGACCTGCACAGGCCGTACATCGATCAGCTGACGCGCCCGAACCCCGACGACCCCACGGGGCAGAGCACGATGCGGCGCATCGAGGACGTCTTCGACGTGTGGTTCGACTCGGGCTCGATGCCGTTCGCGCAGGTGCACTACCCGTTCGAGAACAAGGACTGGTTCGACTCGCACGCGCCCGCCGACTTCATCGTCGAGTACATCGGGCAGACGCGCGGCTGGTTCTACGTCATGCACGTGTTGTCGACCGCGCTCTTCGGCCGACCCGCGTTCACGGGCGTCAGCTGCCACGGCATCGTGCTCGGCAGCGACGGGCAGAAGATGTCGAAGTCGCTGCGCAACTACCCCGACGTCAACGAGGTCTTCGACCGCGACGGATCCGACGCCATGCGCTGGTTCCTCATGTCGTCGAGCGTGCTGCGCGGCGGCAACCTCTCGGTGACGGAGGAGGGGATCCGCCAGGGCGTGCGCGAGTTCATGCTGCCGCTGTGGAACTCGTGGTACTTCTTCTCGACGTACGCCAACGCCGCGGGCGGCTACGAGGCGTCGTGGCGCACCGACTCGACGAACGTGCTCGACCGGTACATCCTCGCGCTCACGGGCGACCTCGTGCGCGACGTGCGCCGCGACCTCGAGCAGCTCGACTCGACGACGGCATCGGAGCGCCTGCGCGACTTCGCGGCCGCGCTCACGAACTGGTACATCCGCCGATCGCGCGACCGCTTCTGGGGCGACGTGACGGAGGATCCCGCGAGCCGCGAGGCGTTCGACACGCTGTTCACGGTGCTCGAGACGCTGTGCCGCGTCGCGGCGCCGATGATTCCGCTCGTCGCCGAGCGCGTGTGGCAGGGCCTCACGGGCGGTCGCAGCGTGCACCTGACCGACTGGCCCGACGCCGAGGCGTTCCTGGCCGCGGCCGACATCCGGGCGGCGATGGACGCCGTGCGCGAGCTGTCGAGCGTCGGCAACGCCCTGCGCAAGAAGGAGAAGCTACGCGTCCGGCTGCCGCTCGCGCGGTTCACGGTCGTGTCGCCGCTCGCAGAGTCGCTCGCCCAGTTCGAGGACATCCTGCGCGAGGAGCTCAACGTGAAGTCGGTCGAGCTCGTGCAGCTCTCCGACACCGCGGCGTCCGAG
>JAJUIM010000476.1 GCA_029267645.1 Microbacterium sp. | reverse complement strand
GTCGTCGCGGCGCTCGCGCGACCCGAGTGGCTCGCGCACCGCACGGCAGCGGGCGCCCGCACCTATCTGCTCGCGAGCGGCACGCGGGCCGCGCTGCCCGAGCGCAGCCCGCTCGCGCAGAGCGAGTGGATCGCGGTCGCAGCGCTCCAGCGGCAGGACGGCAGGGCGGCAGACGGCACGGGTGCCGTGATCCGCCTCGCCGCCGCAATCGACGCCGCCGACGCCCTCGAGGCCGCCAGCGCGCTCGTCTCGGAGGAGCGCGCGTCCGAGCTCGCGGGCGGTCGCGTGCGCGTGCGGCTGGAGCGGCGCCTCGGCGCGATCGTGCTGTCGTCGACGCCCGCCGCGCCCGAGCCGGGCGACGCGGCGCGCGGGTTCGAGGCGGCGGTGCGTGCGGACGGGCTGGGCGCGCTCGAGTGGTCGGACGCCGCGATCGCGCTCCGCGCTCGACTGGCCCTCCTGCGCCGCGCGATCGGCGAGCCGTGGCCCGACGTGTCGGACCGGGCGCTCCTCGAGGATCTCGACGCGTGGCTCGGCCCGGAGCTCGCGCGGCTGCGGCCCGGCGCCGCCATGGCCGACATCGACCTCGTGGCGGCGCTTCGCACGCTCCTCCCCTGGCCCGCGGCCGCCCGCCTCGACGAGCTGGCGCCCGAGCAGTTCGCCGTGCCGTCGGGCTCGCGCGTGCGAATCGCGTATCCGGATCCGTCCGACGAGGCGCCGCCCGTCGTCGCCGTCAAGCTGCAGGAGGTCTTCGGGCTCGCGGACACGCCGCGCCTCGCGGACGGCCGGGTCCCCGTGCTCTTCCACCTGCTCTCCCCCGCGCGTCGCCCCGTCGCCGTCACCGACGACCTGCGCTCGTTCTGGGACGGGCCGTATCGCGATGTGCGGGCAGAGCTGCGCGGGCGCTACCCGAAGCACCCGTGGCCGGAGGATCCGTGGACGGCGCCCGCGACGGCGCGCACGACCCGCGCGCTGCGGCGCGACTGAGGCGGGTGCCACAATGGGGCCATGTCGGAAGCCTCTGCCCGCACGGGCGCACTTGTCGTCGCGATCCCGTCGGCCGACGCCCTTTTCGCCGACGCCCGCTTCCCGAGCGACGCCGACGGGCCTGGCGCCCCGCCCCACGTCACGATCGTCGCGCCGTTCGCGGTGCCCGACGCGCTGACGCCGAACGAGGCGGCGCGCCTGCAGCTCGCGATCTCGGGGCTCGCGCCCTTCGACGCCGCGTTCGGCGCGGTCCGGCGCTTCGACGACGGCACCGCGTGGCTCGCGCCGGACGACCCCGACCCCTTCCGCCGGCTCACGGCCGCGGTCGCGGAGGCCTTCCCCGCATGGCCGCCCTCCCGCGGCGAACATGCCGAGGTGATCCCCCACCTCACGCTCGCGGCGGGCGCCCGCGCGGAGCAGGCGGAGGCGCTCGCCCGCGAGGCGCTGCCGCTCGAGCAGCGCGTGACGACGGTGACGTACGGCAGCTACTCGGCAGAACCCGGTTCGTGGCGCACGGCGCGCACGTTC
>JAJUIM010000302.1 GCA_029267645.1 Microbacterium sp. | reverse complement strand
GAGGCGAGCGAGCAGACGGATCCGCGGGTCGCGACCGCGACCGTCGTCGCGACGCGACGCGGCGCGCACCGCGTCGGCCCGCTGCGCGCCGACGCGCGCTCGCCCTTCGGCGTCGTCACACGTCGGATCCTCGTGGGCGCGGCCGACGAGATCCTCGCCGTGCCGCCCGTCGAGGATCTCGCGCCGCTCACCGCCCGCGGCTCGGACGACGGCGACCGGCCCGCCCGGCTCGACCGGCACGGGCAGGGCAGCGACAACCTCATTCCCCGCCCGTACGTCTCGGGCGACTCGATGCGCCGCGTGCACTGGCGCGCGTCGGCCCACCACGGCGATCTCATGGTGCGCGAGGAGGAGCGCGAGTCGACGCCGTCCGCCGTCGTGCGGATCGACCTCGACCCCGCGAGCTGGGACGACGGGGCGTTCGACGGCGCCATGACCGCGCTCGTGTCGGTCGTGGCGCGGCTCTCGGGCGACGGGTTCGCGGTCGACGTCGAGGCCGCCGACGGGCGCACGCTCTGCCGGGTCGCGACGCGCGAGGCGTTCGCCGAGCTGCTCGCCCTCACGGCGACGCTCGAGCCGGAGGGGCAGGGATCCGCCGCGCCCGACGCTCCGGGATCCGCCGTCGTCGTGTCGATCGGGGCCGTCGCGCCGCCGCCCGCGGCGCCCGGGCCGCACCTGCTGCTCGCCTCGCGGCCCGACGTCGCGGCGCCGGGGTGGCGGGTCGCGGTGCTCTCCGACGGCCTCGCCGGATCGTGGGCCTCGCTCGTTCGAGGAGACGCGCGATGAGCCGCCGCACCCGCCGAGCGCGCGCCGCGGCCTCGCTCGCTGCCGTGGCGTCGGTCGTCACGGCACTCATCCCGCTCACGGCGGTGTTCTCGCCCAACTGGTTCGCGGCGGCGCTCGTCGCGGCCGTCGCGGTGCCCGCCGTCGGCGCGGCGGGCCGCCTCGTGCACAACGGGCTCGCGATCCTCGCGCAGGTCGCCGTCGCCTTCGCGATCGCCTGGTGGCGCTTCCCTGGCGGGCTCGCGGGCGGCCTGCTGCCGTGGGACGGCGCGTGGGCGCTGCCCGGCGTGCTCGCGACCGCCCGCGACGAGGTGCTCACGGGCGTCGTCCCCGTCGCGGTCGGCGCGCCGCTCGACTTCCTCCTCGTCTGCGCGACGGCGCTGCTGGCGGTCGTCGTGGATCAGCTCGCTGTCGCGGCACGCCTGCCGCTCGTCGCGACGCTGCCCCTCGTCGCGGTGTTCGTCGCACCCCAGCTCGCGGTGCCGCGCGGCGACGACCTCCTTCTCGCCCTGCCGTTCGCGCTCGCCCTCCTCGCGCTGTTCGCCGCCGGATCCGCCCCGCGGCGTCGCCGCGCGCGCGGCGGGCGCGGATCCGCGATGCCCGCCGCGACGATCGGCGTCGCAATCGTGTCGGCGCTCGCGACGCTCGCGATCGCGCCGGCCGTGCCGATCCTGCCGGCGGGCCAACAGGGCCTCGTCACGCGCCCCCTCAGCATCGACGTGTCGCTCGACCTGGGCGACGACCTGCGCAACACGTCGTCGGCCGAGGTGCTGCGCGTGCGCACCGACGCGGCGCAGGCGCCGTACCTGCGGCTCGCGACGCACACGGGCTACGGAGACGACGGATGGCAGGTCGACGCGGGCGCGTCGAGCCCGATCGCGGAGGGCTTCCCCGAGCTGTCGACGAACGGCGTCGTCGGCGAGGTCGAGTCGCGCTCGACCAGCACCTGGGTGAGCGACGTGCAGCTCGAGGCCGCGTACCTGCCGGTGCCGGAGAACGCCGTGGCGCTCGAGGGCGCGTCCGACGGCTGGAACGCGATGCTCGACAACCGCACGGTGCGCTCCTCAGAACTGTCCTCGCGCGGCGAGGCCTACCGCGTCGACGCGACGACCCTCGCGCCGACGCGCGAGCAGCTCGACGCGTCGCCGTGGGCCGAGGCGGGGCTCGACGCGCAGGCGGGGAACACGATCCAGGTCGATCCGGCGACGGGCGAGGTCGTCACCGAGGACATCCCCATGTACGCCGCCGCCGTGCCCGACGAGGTCTCGGGCGGCGTCATCGGCGACACGGCCCGCTCTGTCACTCAGGGCGCTGGCACGCCGTACCGGGCCGCGCTTCAGCTGCAGGAGTGGCTGCGCTCGTCGGAGTTCTCGTACTCGCTCGAGACGCCCGTCGAGGACGGCTTCGACGGCAGCGACGCGCAGGCCGTCGAGCGCTTCCTCGACGTGCGCGAGGGGTACTGCGTGCACTTCGCGTCGACATACGCGCTCATGGCGCGCTCGCTCGGGATCCCCACGCGCGTCGCGGTCGGCTACCTGCCCGGCACCATGACGGGCGATCGGGTCGACGACATGGTGCAGTACTCCGTCGCGGCCGATCGCCTGCACGCCTGGCCCGAGGTGTACCTCGTCGGCATCGGGTGGATGCCCTTCGACCCGACGCCCGGCATCGCGCAGGCCCAGAGCGTCGTGCGCGGCGACACCGCCGAGCAGACCGCGGCGCCCGAGCCTTCCGAGGCGCCGAGCGCCTCGGCCGAGCCGAGCGCGACGCCGAGCGCGACGGCGTCGAACCCCGCCACCGCAGACGACGGATCCGGCGATTCTGGCGCCGACGCCGGCGGGGTTCTCCTGACGCTCGGCGTCGCGGCGCTCGTGATCCTGCTCCTGTGCGCGCCCGCCGCCTGGCGACGGATCCTCGCCGGATCCCGCCGGCGCGCCGCCGACGCGGGCGACATCGGCGCCGCGTGGCGCGAGCTCGTCGCCGTCGCGCTCGACGCGGGGCTGGATCCGTCGCCCGCCGAG
>JAJUIM010000308.1 GCA_029267645.1 Microbacterium sp. | reverse complement strand
TCGATGATGCGCTGCGCGAGCGCGGGGCCGATGCCCGTGAGCGTCTCGAGCTGCGCAGGCTCGGCGGTGTTGAGGTTCACGAGCACGGCTCCGGGAGCGTCGCCGCCCTCGGCGGGCGCCGCGGGCGCCTCGCCCTCTCTGGGCACGACGAGCTGCTCGCCGTCGGCGAGGGGCCGCGCGAGGTTGATCGCGTCGGCGTCTGCGTCGTCTGCGAGCCCGCCCGCGGCCGACACGGCGTCGATCACGCGACCGCCCGGCTCGACGACGTAGAGCCCCGCCTCGCGCACGGCGCCCGACACGTGCACGTACATCTCGGCGCTCGCGCCCGCGGACGGCGTCGGGCCCGCCGAGACCGCCGCGGGAGGCACCTCCAGGGCGGGTTGGGAGGCGCTGCGCCAGATGCCGATGCCGACCGTCGCGGCGAGTGCGACGAGCGCGAGGACGATCGCGGCGCCAACGCCCAGGCGGACGCGCGGCGAGGCCCGCCGATACGACTCGAGATCCGACATACCAGGGACGCTAGCGCCGCTCCCGCGGCAGGCTCGCCCGGGGGAGCGGCGTCATCGGATAACCTCGCGGATCCGCCGGCTGTGGACACGCTGACCCCGTCCGAATCGGGTGTCGGATCAGCCGACTACCCTGGAGACATGGCTGCCGCGCGACGCTCTTCCGGGTCCTCCAAGAAGCCGTCGGCGATCCCGCAGCTCGAGTGGCGCGATCCGCGCCCTGCCCCCATCGTGCTCGTCTCCGGGCCCGAGGAGATCTGCGCCGAGCGCGCGACGGGCGCGATCCGCACGCAGCTCAAGGCCGACGATCCGTCGCTCGAGGTCACCGACCTGCGCGCCGACGACTACGCGGCCGGCACGCTGCTGGCGGTCACGTCGCCCTCGCTGTTCGGCGAGCCGCGGCTCGTGCGCGTCGCGGGCGTCGAGAAGTGCTCCGACGCGTTCCTGCAGGAGGCGCTCGCCTACATCGAGGCGCCGCAGGACGGCGCGACGGTCGTGCTGCGCCACACGGGCTCGAGCGTGCGCGGCAAGAAGCTGCTCGAGGCGATCAGATCGGGCACGGGCGGCGGCGTCGAGGTCGCGTGCCCCGCGATCAAGTACGACCGCGACCGCGAGCAGTTCGCGGCGGGCGAGTTCCGGCACGCGCGGCGCAGGATCGCGCCCGCCGCCCTCCACGCGCTCACGCAGGCGTTCTCGGGCGACCTCGCCGAGCTCGCGGCCGCCTGCCAGCAGCTCATCCAGGACACGACGGGCGACATCGACGAGAAGATCGTCGACCGCTACTACGGCGGGCGCGTCGAGACGACGGCGTTCGAGGTCGCCGACGCCGCAATCGCGGGCGACTACGGGCGCGCGCTGCTCACGCTGCGGCACGCGCTCGACTCGGGCGCCGACCCCGTGCCGCTCGTCGCGGCGTTCGGCATGAAGCTCCGCACGATGGCGCGCGTCGGCGGGCGGCGCGGATCCTCGCGCCAGATCGCGCAGGAGCTCAAGATGACCGACTGGCAGGTGGATCGCGCGAAGCGCGACCTGCAGTCGGGCTGGTCGGCGTCGTCGCTCGGCCTCGCGATCCAGGCCGTCGCGCGCGCCGACGCCGAGGTCAAGGGCGCCTCGCGCGATCCCGTGTTCGCGCTCGAGCGCATGGTGACGGTCGTCGCGACGCGCGCGCCGTTCGGCGCCGACCGCGCGACGGCCTGACGACGGATCCCGCACAGCGCGGAACACCCGCGCACAGCAGAACGGCCCGCCCCAGTGGGGACGGGCCGCGCGTGAGGCTCAGGTCAGAGCGACGCGATCTGCTTCGCCAGGGCGCCCTTGCGGTTCGCGGCCTGGTTCTTGTGGATCACGCCCTTCGACACGGCCTTGTCGAGCTTCTTCGAGGCCTTCGCGTAGGCGGTCTCGGCGGCGTCCTTGTCGGCGGCCGCGATGGCCTTGCGCGTCGCGCGGACGAGCGTCTTCAGCTCGCTCTTGACGATGCGGTTGCGCTCGCGCGCCTTCTCGTTGGTCTTGATGCGCTTGATCTGCGACTTGATGTTTGCCACGTCGATACAGACTTTCGTTCGTGAAGTGAATCGGATGTTGTCGGCGACAGTAGAGGGGCTGTCGTTCGACGTGTGCGGGCGTGGGAACCCGCACGCAAGCCAAGAGCCAATGCTACCAGGCGGATCCTGGGGCCTGCGAATCCGACACCGTCGCGATCGCGAGGTCGATGAGCGCGTTCGTGAGCCGCGGGCGCATCGCCGTCACGAGGTGCGTCGACCGCGGTGCCACGATCAGCTCGGCGCGAGGCACGAGGCGTCGGAACGTGCGCTCGTTGAGCCGCAGCTGATCCCACTCGCCGTTGAAGAACCACACGGGCACGTCGCGATGGTTCACGCGCACGAGATCGCGCGCAAGGTCGAGTGTCGACAGGCTCGCGAGCGCCGCGTCCTCGGCCGCGAGTGCGTAGCCGCCCGCCGCGAAGTCGCCGCGCGTCTCGGGCGGCAGCTGCGCCGCGAGGGCGCGCTTCACGATCCACATGCCCTGGTCTGGCAGGCGCCGCACGCCGCCGGAGACGACGCGATAGGCCGTGAGGCCGGCGCCGCGCGGGAACGCCGTGCAGCTCCCCGCGATGAAGGCCGCGACAGGGGGAGCGGATCCCTTCCGTCCGACGTACGCCGTCGACAGCAGGCCGCCCATCGAGTGCCCGAAGAGGACGACTGGCCCGCGCTCTGCCGCGCGCTCGACGGCC
>JAJUIM010000137.1 GCA_029267645.1 Microbacterium sp. | reverse complement strand
TAGCGAGAGGGAAACGCCCGGTCTCATTCCGAACCCGGAAGCTAAGCCTCTCAGCGCCGATGGTACTGCAAGGGGGACCTTGTGGGAGAGTAGGACGCCGCCGGACTTTACGTAGACGAAAGGGTCGCCCAGTGCAGGGCGACCCTTTCGTGCATTTCAGGCCATCCCGTGTGGGGTGGCCTTTCTGTGTTTCCGGGTGCGTGCCGGGGCACGGGCCGACTCCGCGCTGGCGCGCAGAGACGCCCCGTGCCCCGGCACGCGTGTGTCAGGCGTCGAGCAGGGAGGCGGCGGCCGAGCGCCGCGCGGAGTCGGCTGAGGACGGATGGAACGCCGCGGCCCGCACATCGCGCACGAGGCGCGAGATCTCGGAGGCGCTGCGGAAGCCGGCGCCGCCGATGAGCGCCGCAGCCTCGTCGACGATGCGCTGCGCCGCCGCGGCCGTCCGGTGCTTCATGCCGGAGAGCAGCGGGAACCACCGCGCGCCGTGGTCGACGACGTCATCGACGTCCCTTGTGAGGGCGCGCAGCTCGAGGTCGATGCCGTCCTGCGCGATCACGAGCTCGCCGATGCGCGCGCGGACGACGGGATCCTCGCTGCGCGGCGCGCGGGTGCGGGCGTCGGTGCGCGCACGGAGTGCGTCAGCGGCGACGTCGAGTGCGCGGCGGGCGATGCCCGCGTACACCGACGAGATGAGCAGCTCGAACGCGGCGAAGATGCCGAACTGCAGCACGTCGGGGCCGCGCTCGGGGTCGATCACGCGCACGACGCGCTCGGCGGGGGCGTGGGCGCCGTGGAGCTCGGTCGTGCGGCTCTGGGTGCCGCGCATGCCGATCGTGTCCCAGTCGTCCCGCGTGACGACGTTCTCGTCGCGCTCGAGGAAGGTGAAGACGAGCCGCGGGTGGTCGGGATCCGTCGTGTCGAGCCCGTGCACGCCGAGCACGTCCCACACGGGCGCGAGCGAGGTGAAGATCTTGGTGCCGGTGAGGTCGTAGCCGCCGTCGCGCGGCGCGGCCTCGGTCGTGCTGCCGAACAGCACGAGGTCGTTGCCCGCCTCGCTGATGCCGAACGCGAACACGTCGCCGCGGGCGGCGCGATCCTCGACGAGCGAGAGCGCGTCGTCTCCGCGGTCACGCAGGATGGCCGCGACGGCGGTCCACACGAGGTGCATGTTGATGGCGAGCGCCGTCGCAGGCGCGGCGCCCGCGAGGCGCTGCTGCAGCGCGCCGGCCTGCGCGAGCGTGACGCCCGCTCCGCCCTTCTCGCGCGGAACGAGCATCGCGAGATAGCCGGCGTCGCGCAGCTCGTCCAGGTCGTCCGAGGGGAAGACGTTGTCGCGGTCGACCTGCGCGGCGCGTGAGCGGATCCGCTCCAGGAGGTCGTCGGGCAGGTGCGCGGAGGGGTCGAAATCAGCGGTCATGCTCGTCAGCCTAGGCTCGCGTGGGTGCCCGAAGGCGACACGCACGGGCCAGGATGCGACACGCCGAGGCGCCCGATTCTCAGACCTTCCGATGTCAGAGGTTCGGCCTACCGTCGTGCCTGTGGACAACCTCCGTGGGCCCGTCCGGAAAGCGCGAGATGTCGCCGGTCGGGGCGGGTTCCGGAGGCGCCCGACCTGTGCACAGATCGGTGTACAAGGGTGTGGAGGAACGGTGGAGAGCGGTGGAAAATGACAGGCATGTAACTACTACCCCTTGTGGTCGACCCCGGCGGCGACCTCTATATGTAGTATTGAAGTCCCGGCGGGGATCCGCCGGCACAACCTGGTTCTGGAGGGGAAGACATGGCGATCACCGTCTACAGCAAGCCGTCTTGCGTGCAGTGCAACGCGACCTACCGCGCCCTCGATGCGAAGGGCATCGAGTACGAGGTGACCGACGTCTCGCAGGACGCTGAAGCGCTCGAGCAGGTCAAGTCGCTCGGCTACATGCAGGCGCCCGTCGTGGTCGCCGACGAGGACCACTGGTCGGGCTTCCGCCCCGACAAGATCGACGAGCTCGCCGCGCGACTCGCCTGAACGCTGTCTGCGCGGCAGGAGAGGAGACGCTCATGACCGCGACGACAGCCGCGATCGTTCCGCACTCGCGCGACGACTCCGCCCCGGCGGGGCCGTCGCGCGAACAGGAGGCCGACGTGCCGCTGGTGGTCTTCTTCTCGAGCGTGTCGGGCAACACCGCGCGTTTCGTGGAGAAGCTCGGCCTGCGGGCGCGGCGGATCCCGCTCTATCGACACGACGAAGCGCTGCACATCGATGAGCCCTATGTGCTCATCGTGCCCACCTACGGCGGAGGCGACGGCAACGGCGCCGTCCCGAAGCAGGTGATCCGCTTCTTGAACGACGAGAGCAACCGCGCGGGGATCCGCGGGGTCATCTCCACGGGGAACACGAACTTCGGCGCGGCCTACGGCCTCGCCGGCGACATCATCAGCCGCAAGTGTCAGGTGCCGCACTTGCATCGGGTGGAACTCTTCGGCACGTCTGACGACGTGGCTCGCGTGAGCCGCGGATTGGAATCATGGTGGAAGCAGCAGTGAGCACGGAGCTCGACTTCAAGCACAACCCCGCGTACGAGGGCCTCGACTATCACTCCCTCAACGCGATGCTGAACCTGTACGACGCCGACGGTCAGATCCAGTTCGACGCCGACAAGCGCGCCGCGCGCGAGTACTTCCTGCAGCACGTCAACCAGAACACCGTCTTCTTCCACTCGCTGCGCGAGCGCCTCGACTACCTCGTCGAGAATGAGTACTACGAGGGCGCGGTCATCGAGAAGTATGACTTCTCGTTCATCGAGCGCCTCAACGACTTCGCGTACGCGAAGAAGTTCCGGTTCGAGACGTTCCTCGGCGCGTTCAAGTACTACACGAGCTACACGCTCAAGACGTTCGACGGCAAGCGCTACCTCGAGCGCTTCGAGGACCGCGTCGTCATGACGGGCCTCGCGCTCGCGGACGGCGACGAGGACCTCGCGTGGAAGCTCGTCGACGAGATCCTCTCCGGCCGCTTCCAGCCGGCCACGCCGACGTTCCTCAACGCGGGCAAGGCGCAGCGCGGCGAGCTCGTGAGCTGCTTCCTGCTGCGCATCGAGGACAACATGGAGTCGATCGCGCGCGGCATCAACTCGGCGCTGCAGCTGTCGAAGCGCGGCGGCGGAGTCGCGCTCCTCCTCTCGAACATCCGCGAGGCGGGCGCGCCCATCAAGCAGATCGAGAACCAGTCGAGCGGCATCCTGCCGGTCATGAAGCTGCTCGAAGACTCGTTCAGCTACGCTAACCAGCTGGGCGCGCGTCAGGGCGCCGGCGCGGTGTACCTCAACGCGCACCACCCCGACATCATGCGCTTCCTCGACACCAAGCGCGAGAACGCCGACGAGAAGATCCGCATCAAGACGCTGTCGCTCGGCGTCGTGATCCCCGACATCACGTTCGAGCTCGCGAAGAACGACGAGGACATGTACCTCTTCTCGCCGTACGACGTCGAGCGAGTCTACGGCCAGCCGTTCGGCGACATCTCGGTCACCGAGAAGTACCGCGAGATGGTCGACGACCCGCGCATCAAGAAGACGAAGGTGGGCGCGCGCAAGTTCTTCCAGACGATCGCCGAGATTCAGTTCGAGTCGGGCTACCCGTACGTCATGTTCGAGGACACGGTGAACCGCGCGAACCCCATCGAGGGTCGCATCAACATGTCGAACCTCTGCAGCGAGATCCTGCAGGTCAACACCCCGACGACGCTCAACACCGACCTGTCGTACGACCAGATCGGTAAGGACATCAGCTGCAACCTCGGTTCGCTGAACATCGCGCTCGCGATGGACTCACCCGACTTCGGCCGCACGGTCGAGACGTCGATCCGCGCCCTGACCGCCGTGAGCGACCAGAGCCACATCGAGTCGGTCCGGTCGATCGAGGACGGCAACGACAAGTCGCACGCCATCGGCCTCGGCCAGATGAACCTGCACGGCTACCTGTCGCGCGAGCGCATCTTCTACGGCTCGGAAGAGGGCATCGACTTCACGAACATCTACTTCTACACGGTGCTGTTCCACGCGCTGCGCGCGTCGAACGCCATCGCGAAGGAGCGCGGCGTGACGTTCGAGGGCTTCGAGAACTCGACGTACGCCTCGGGCGAGTTCTTCGACAAGTACATCGAGCAGGAGTGGAAGCCCGCCACGGCGCGCGTCGCCGAGCTGTTCGAGGGCCACCACATCCCGACGCAGGACGACTGGCGCGAGCTGAAGGCCGAGATCCAGAAGCACGGCATCTACAACCAGAACCTGCAGGCGGTGCCGCCGACCGGATCCATCTCGTACATCAACAACTCGACGAGCTCGATCCACCCGATCGCGTCGAAGATCGAGATCCGCAAGGAGGGCAAGCTCGGTCGCGTGTACTACCCGGCGCCGTTCATGACGAACGACAACCTGGAGTACTACCAGGACGCGTACGAGATCGGCTACGAGAAGGTCATCGACACCTACGCCGCGGCGACGCAGCACGTCGACCAGGGCCTGTCGCTCACGCTGTTCTTCCCCGACACGGCGACGACGCGCGACATCAACAAGGCGCAGATCTACGCGTGGCGCAAGGGCATCAAGACGATCTACTACGTCCGTCTCCGCCAGATGGCGCTCGAGGGCACCGAGGTCGAGGGCTGCGTCAGCTGCACGCTGTGACCGCCCTGCCGCATCTTCACGAGGAAAACAATGACTGAGAAGCTTCAGCTCCTGGATCACGTCCAGGCGATCAACTGGAACCGCATCGACGACGACAAGGACGTCGAGGTGTGGAACCGCCTCACGAGCAACTTCTGGCTGCCCGAGAAGGTGCCGCTGTCGAACGACATCCAGTCGTGGAACACGCTGACGGAGGCCGAGCAGACGCTGACGATGCGCGTGTTCACGGGCCTCACGCTGCTCGACACGATCCAGGGCACGGTCGGCGCGGTGTCGCTCATCCCCGATGCGCTGACGCCGCACGAGGAGGCCGTCTACACGAACATCGCGTTCATGGAGTCGGTGCACGCGAAGAGCTACTCCTCGATCTTCTCGACGCTCAGCTCGACGCCCGAGATCGACGCCGCGTTCCGCTGGTCGGTCGAGAACGAGAATCTGCAGAAGAAGGCGCAGATCGTCATGGACTACTACCGTGGCGACGACCCGCTCAAGCGCAAGGTCGCCTCGACGCTGCTCGAGAGCTTCCTGTTCTACTCGGGCTTCTACCTGCCCATGTACTGGTCGAGTCACGCCAAGCTGACGAACACGGCCGACCTGATCCGCCTCATCATCCGCGACGAGGCCGTGCACGGCTACTACATCGGCTACAAGTTCCAGAAGGGGCTCGAGAAGGTCGACGAGGCGAAGCGCGACGAGATCAAGGACTACACCTTCTCGCTGCTCTACGAGCTCTACGACAACGAGGTGCAGTACACGCAGGATCTCTACGACGGTGTCGGCCTGACCGAGGACGTCAAGAAGTTCCTGCACTACAACGCCAACAAGGCCCTCATGAACCTGGGCTACGAGTCGATGTTCCCCTCGAGCGTCACCGACGTGAACCCGGCGATCCTCTCGGCGCTCTCGCCGAACGCCGACGAGAACCACGACTTCTTCTCGGGGTCGGGCTCGTCGTACGTGATCGGCAAGGCCGTCGCGACGGAGGACGACGACTGGGACTTCTGAGACCCGTGTCCTAGCT
>JAJUIM010000143.1 GCA_029267645.1 Microbacterium sp. | reverse complement strand
GCGCCGTATCGTGTTCACAGCATGATGACGCCCGCCCCGGATCCGCGCGCCTTCGACGGGCAGCGCATCTGCGTGATCCCCGAGCCGCAGGTCGAGCTCGCCCTGCGGCAGACCGCGACGCGCCAGCTCACGGTCGTCGACGCCGGCTACTACCCCCGCGCGGCGGGGCACCGCCGGAGACGCGACCGCGGATCTCGCGACGTCGTCGTGATGCTGTGCGTCGCGGGGCGAGGCACCGTGACGGTCGACGGATCCGCCTTCGCCGTCGGCCCTTCGACGTACGTCGTGCTGCCGGCCTTCGTGCCCCACGCGTATGCCGCCGACTCGGAGGATCCCTGGACGATCTGGTGGGTGCACCTGCGCGGCGCCGAGATCGGCGACCTCACGCGCATGCTGATGAGCGAGGGCCGGCCTATGTCGCGGATCCGCTCGGTCGACAAGGCCGCGGCGCTCTTCGACGAGCTCGTGAGCCTGCTCGAGGGGCGGCTCTCGCCCGCCCACCTGCTCGCGGCGTCGGGCGTCGCGTGGCAGCTGCTGACGCGCCTCGCGGCCGACAGCGCGCTGCCGAGCGACGACTCCCCGCTCGAGCGCGCCATGCGCCACCTGGAGGCCCGCGTCGACGCGACGGTGCCCGTCGCCGAGCTCGCGTCACTCGTCGCACTCTCGCCCTCGCACCTCACGACGCTGTTCCGGCGCGCGACGGGCGGCGGGCCCGCGGCCTTCCACACCGGCCTCAAGATGTCGCGCGCCCGCACGCTGCTCGACACGACGTCGCTCACGGTCGCGCAGGTCGCCGCGCGGGTCGGGTACGAGGATCCGCTGTACTTCTCGCGGCTCTTCCGGCGCCGCCACGGGGTCAGCCCCACCGCCTACAGGGCGCAGGCGAAGGGCTGACCCCGGCGGATCACGAGAGCGACAGCGTGCGGACGCTCGTGAGCGAGGCGCTGTTCACCGTGAGCACGGGCGCGTCCGCGTCGGGCCGCACGCGGGCGTCGACGTACACGCCCGAGTCGGGCGCCCAGGCGAACGCGCGCAGCCTGAGGCCGCCCTCGCGGATCGCCTCGCGGTGCGGCGTGAGGTCGATGTCGAACGACCGGCCGTACCAGAACTGGTCGGCGATGAGCGTCGACCCCGCCCACACGCGCATGGCGTCGCCCGTCCAGTCGAGGCGCAGCACGACGCTGTCGGCCTCGTCGAACAGCTCGTCGGGCACGTCGATCGCGACGGGCGCGAGCGCGGCGAAGTCAGCGTCGTCGGGCGCCGAGAACCGCCCGCCGCTGCCGCCCGTGCGCACGGGCGCGACGGCCGCGACGTCGAAGACGGGCGTCGGGAGCGGCCGCACGATGTCGGATCCGGGCACGAGGAAGGTCGCGAACACGGTGCCTTCGGCGGGCGCCGCGGCGAGGTCCTCGGCCGCCTCGAGCGGCGGGAACACCGCGAGCGGCTGATCGCGCTCGGGGACGACGAGGCGCAGACCGCCGTCGAACCACGCGCTGCCCTGCCACACGACGACGCTGTCGCGGCCGTCGATGTCGCCCCGCCAGACGGCGTCGGCGAGCGCGGGCGTGAGGATGACGAACGTCGTGTCGCCCACGCGCACCTCGCAGCCGAGGCCGGGCTCGCTCGTGGGGCGCGCGATGACGACGTCGCCGTGCTCCGCGACCTCGGCGCCCTCGACGCTCGACGCCGCCACACCCTCGAGCTGCAGCTCGACGGGCACGCCGTCGGTCGCCGCGAGCAGCACGACCGTGCGGTTGCCGGCCGCGAACTGCGTGATCGGCTGGGCGGTCGCGGTCACGGCCGGCACGGATCCGAACGGCTGCCGCAGCGGCCAGAACGCGAACACGCCCTCGTGCAGCGTGAAGGGATCCATCGGCACCGTCACCTCGCGCGCGCCGTCGAAGGCGACGTCGAATCGCACGCCCTCGACGGGCGCGAGCGGCGCGACGGCCGGCTGGTGGTTGTTCACGAACAGGAAGCCGCGCTCGCCGTCGCCGCGCACGGCCCAGCGCACGGGATCCTCGTCCGGCGCGGGCAGCGTCGTCGGGCTCGCCGCGAGGCGGTCGCCGAACGCGTCGAGGAAGAGGTGCTGGCGGCGCAGCTGGTGGAAGTGCGGGCGCTCCGCCCCGTCTGATCCGAGCGGCGCGAAGAAGTCGTAGTTGCGCACGGGCAGGTCGTTCGGATAGCCCGTCGCGTGCGATTCCTGCGTCGTGCTGCGCTCGCCGATCACCTGCGTCGCGCCGTGGAAGAGGTAGTAGCCCTGCCAGGCGGATCCGCTGCCGAGCTTCGTGAGCGCGAGGGCCGCGACGTCGTCGGAGTCGACGAGCGGGCGCCGGTGGTAGGCGACCTGCATGCCGCCGCCCAGCTCGCACGTCGCGAAGGGCCACGGATCGTCGGCGCCGAGGGTGGCCGAGCCGTCGACCTCGGCGGGCGCGTCGCGCAGGTCGGCGCCGACCGACAGGTCGTCGCGCACGGTGTTGAAGGTGAAGTGCATGACGCCGAACTCGGGCCAGTCGGTCGTCGACTCGTCCCAGAAGCCGTCGGAGTATCCGGCGTACACGGGCAGCAGCGCCCGGTCGGGCAGCTGCGCGCCGCCCCAGCCCGTCGCGACCCAGAGGGGCGCCGCCATGCCGACCTCCTCCGCCAGCTCGCGCAGCCGGCCGAGGTGGTCGGGCTGGTCGTAGAGCTCGTTGTCGATCTGCACGCCGACGATAGGGCCGCCGGAGGCATGAAACAGCCCGCGCACCTGCTCTTCGATCGCGGCGTACCAGCCGCGAGCGAGGGCGAGGTAGGCGGGATCGTTCGTGCGGTGCGCGATCGGCAGCTCCTGCAGCCAGTCGGGGAAGCCGCCGTTGCGCGTCTCGCCGTGAGCCCACGGCCCGATGCGCAGCACGACGTCGAGGCCCACGCGCGCGGCGGTTTCGACGAAGCGGCGCACATCGCGCTGCCCGTCCCACCGCACCTGGCCGCGCACCTCCTCATGCACGATCCACAGCATGTAGGTCGCGACGATGTTGACCCCGCCGGCCTTCATCTTGCGCAGCTCGCGCTCCCAGTTCTCGGGCAGATCGCGGCTGAAGTGATACTCGCCCATGATGGGAAACCACGGCCGGCCGTCGCGCTCGACGTACCGAGACGTGAGGCGGATCCCCCGCGCCTCGCCTGCGGGATCGCCCATGTCGAGCGGGGCGTCGATCGGGGCGTCGGGTGTTCTCACTGTCAGACGAGGCATGCGACTCACGGTACGGCGCTGCCCGCCGCGAGCCCAGGCACATCTCGCGGGCGTCCATGGACGATCCGCTGGCGCGCACCCTCGGGAGGCGCTCGTTCGCGAGTGCCGACACGCCCCCGCTTCGGGCTTCCGGGGCCGTTTCGCACTCGGGAGGCGGCGGATAGGGTCGGGCCATGGACGTGACGCTCCGGGAGATGGATCCGCCCCTGCGAGCCGAGCTGCTCGCGCGCATGCTCGACGACTACGTCGCGCAGCTCGTCGAGCGCGGCGTCGACGAGGAGCAGGCGCGCGCCCGCGCACGCGGGCAGCACGAGGCGGCGTTCCCGCCCGACGGATCCGCGACCGCGCACCGCATGTTCGCGATCCTCGCCGACGGCGCGGCGGCCGGCCACCTGTGGATGGGCCCCGACGGATCCGGCCGCGACGAGGCGTGGTTCGTGTGGAGCATCGAGGTCGATCAGGCCTTCCAGCACCGGGGCATCGGGCGGCGCGCGATGCAGCTCGGCGAGGACTACGCCCGCGAGCGCGGCGCCGACCAGATCGGGCTCAACGTGATGGGCGACAACGCCGCCGCCCTCGCCCTCTACGAATCGCTCGGCTACTCCACGACCGTGCTCGCGATGCGGAAGGCGCTGGGGGCGGATCTCACGTCGCCGTGAGCGCCACGTGGTGGATCCCGTCGCCCGCGAGCGCGTCACGCAGCAGCGGCACGAGCGCGCGCGGCCGGAACGCGGCGTCGGCCAGGTCGTCGAGCGCCATCCAGCGGAATCGGTGCCCGGCCTCCCACGTCGAGGGGTCGAGCGTGAGCTCGCTGCCGTCGACGAGGTACCCGAACGCCACCTGGTGGTTCTGAGTGCCAGGACCCGAGATGTGCGAATCGTCGCCTTGCGTCTCGGAGACGTAGAGCAGGCGCTGGATCGGGAGCTCGATGCCGAGCTCCTCGCGCAGCTCTCGCGCCGCGGCGTCGCGCGATGCCTCGCCGAGACGCACCTTTCCGCCCGGGAGAAACCGGAAATCGTGGCCCTCGACCTCCGTCACGAGCACCCGCCCGCCCTGCGCGACGACGAGCTCCGCCCGCAGCTTGAATCGCGTGCCGTCATCCCGGAACTCCACATCGCGCATGGATCCATTCTCGTGCGCGGGCGCCCCAGGTTCCCGAGTGCAGACACGCCCTTGCGGCCGGCCGAGGGGGCGTGTCGGCACTCGGGAACCCGGCGCAATGCCGCGGTCCGGGCACGCGGACGCGTTCCCGAGTGCGGACACGCCCTCGAACGCGCCGTGTAGGGCGCAACGGCACTCGGGAACGCATCGCAGCGGTGCCGACGCAGTGCCACGGCCGGATGCGCGCCCGCGCGCGGGCCCCGCAATGCTCCCGAGCGCAGACACGCCCTCGGCCTGCCCGAGAACGGCGCAAACGCACTCGGGAGGCCGCCCCAACGCCCGCGCCTGCGCGGGTGCACGTGTTCCCGAGTGCAGACACGCCCTACGTCATGCCGAGTAGGGCGCAACGGCACTCGCGAGCGCGTCGCAGCGGCGCCAACGCAGTGCCGCGGCACCATGCGCCACCGCAGAGTGCGCCGATTCGTTTCCGAGTGCCGACACGCCCTCGAACACCCCGAGAACGACGCAAACGCACTCGGGAGGCCGCCCCCAGCGCCACCCGCGCGCGCCGGCGGCTTCCCGAGTGCAGACACGCCCTCGGCCTGCCCGAGAACGGCGCAACCGCACTCGGGACCCGGCCCGAGCGACGCGCCCCTACTCCTCCCCGAATGTAGGTTCCGCGGCGAGATGTCCAGACACGCCGCACGTTCCACGACAGTTGTCCGCTGGATCGGGCGCAGATTCCGCGGCATATGGCCAGAACCGACTCGATCGGAGTGGTGACCTGCGTGAGCGCAACGCCTTGTCAACGTCGGCTGAATTCTGACCCCCTATCGACGTCTGAAAATTGACCCCTCTCGGGGTTGTTGATCGTTACTGTTCGCCGCCCTGGGCGGGCGGTGTCTTGAGCAGCTCGCGGCGCGAGCGGGTCCGGTAGGAGTCCCCGCCAAGGGTGAGGACCTCGGCGTGGTGGACGAGCCGGTCGATCATCGCGCCCGCGACGACGTCGTCAGCGAAGATTTCGCCCCAGCGCCCGAACGGCATGTTGCTGGTGACCAGGATCGATCCCTGTTCGTAGCGCGCCGCGATCAGCTGGAAGAACAGGTTCGCCGTGTCCGCGTCGAACGGGAGGT
Organism: Microbacterium sp.; assembly: GCA_029267645.1. GTDB lineage: Bacteria > Actinomycetota > Actinomycetes > Actinomycetales > Microbacteriaceae > Microbacterium. The sequence continues at coordinate 29 of JAJUIM010000143.1, read as the reverse complement.
AGCCGACCTCGTCCATGATCAGCAGCCGG
>JAJUIM010000109.1 GCA_029267645.1 Microbacterium sp. | reverse complement strand
GCGGCATCGCAGCCGCAGAAGACGACGAAGCGGGGGCAGGGCGGCCGCGCCGCGCTCAGCGGGTGGCTCGGCAGCACGCTCGAGTACTACGACTTCTCGGTCTACGCCTCGGCTGCGGCCCTCGTGTTCCCGATCGTGTTCTTCCCCTCGAACGACCCCGCGATCGCGATCATCGCCTCGCTCGCGACCTACGGCGTGGGCTACGTCGCCCGCCCGCTCGGCGCGTTCGTGCTCGGCCACTTCGGTGACCGCTACGGCCGCAAGCGCATGCTCGTGTTCGCGATGCTCCTCATGGGCATCTCGACCCTGCTCGTCGGTCTGCTGCCGACGTATCAGCAGGTGGGCCTCCTCGCCCCCGCGCTGCTCGTCGTGCTGCGCCTCATCCAGGGCTTCGCCGTGTCTGGCGAGCTGGGCGGCGCGACGACCATGATCGCCGAGCACGCGCCGAAGGAGAAGCGCGGCTTCCTCACGAGCTTCAGCCTCCAGGGCACGCAGGCCGGCAGCATCCTCGCTTCGGCGAGCTTCATCCCGCTGTCGACCTTCCTGCCGGAGGACGCCTTCCTCTCGTGGGGCTGGCGCGTGCCGTTCCTCCTCAGCGTCGTCGTGATCGTCGTCGCGCTCATCATCCGCGCGAAGCTCGACGAGACGCCCGTCTTCCTCGAGGCGGGGCAGAAGAAGAAGGACGCCTCGAAGGGCATCCCCATCACGCAGCTGTTCCGCACGAGCGGCGGCGCCGTCTTCCGCGCCGTGTGCATGGGGCTCGCCAACGTCGTCGGCACGACCGTCGTCGTCTTCGGCACCACCTTCGCGACGCAGGAGGCGTACGGCGTCTCGATGGACCCGTCGGTGTACCTGTGGATCCCCGTCATCGCGAACATCGTCGCCGTGATCCTCATCCCCGTGTTCGGTAAGCTGTCCGACCGCATCGGCCGCCGCCCGTTCCTCATCGCGGGCCCGCTCGCGGCCGGCGTGTTCTCGGTCGCCTACCTCTTCGTCGTCCAGGCGCACAACGTCGTCGCGACCGTGCTGCTCGCGATCCTCATCTTCGGCATCATGTACCAGATGTGGAACGCGACCTACGCGACCTTCTTCCAGGAGATGTTCCCGACGAGCACGCGCGTCACGGGCTTCGCGGTGTCGCAGAACGTCGCGCTGTTCATCACGGGCATGCTGCCCGCGCTGTTCAGCGTCATCGCCCCTCCCGGCAACCCGTTCGTGCCGCTCATCATCGGCATCGCGACGCTCGTGCTGTGCCTCATCTCGTCCGCCGCCGCGCTGTTCTCGCGCGAGACGGCGCGCGAGGAGCTCGTCGACTGATTCCGATTCCGACGCCCTCCGGGCCCCGCGGCAGCAGCCGCGGGGCCCGCAGCCGTGTCAGAGGCGGCCCGCCTTCTTGAGGGCGAGGTAGCGGTCGGCGACGCGCGGCGGGAGATCCTCGGGGCCGTCCGCGAGCGCCTCGGCGCCGGCGCGCGACATCGCGCGCGCGACGAGCGCGGCGTCCTGCGCCGTCGCCTCGGCGGCCGCGGCGCGATAGAGGTCGGTGACGGATCCGCCGGCGCGGGCCGCGTCGGCGAGCGACGCGTCGGTGACGGTGCCGACGAGGACCGTCGTCGCGGCGCTCGGCAGGCGCGCGAGGCGGGTGAGGAAGCCGCGCGAGGAGGAGAGCGACTCCTGCGCCGTGAGGATCACGACGAGGCTCGGGCGGCCCGCGAGGCGGCGCGCCTCGCGCAGCGCGCGATCCCAGTCGGTGTCGATCAGCTGGGCCTCGACGGAGGCGAGCGCGTCGAGGATCTCGGGCACGAGGCGCGGCCCGTCGACGCCCGTCACGCGCGCGCGGACGACGCGGTCGAACGCGAGGACGTGCACGTGGTCGCCCGCGCGGTTCGCGAGCGCCGCGAGCAGCAGCGCGGCCTCGAAGGTCGCGTCGAGCCGGGTCTCGTCGCCGACGCGCGCCGCGGCCGTCCGACCCGTGTCGACGATGATCGTGACGTGGCGATCGCGCTCCGGCCGCCACGTGCGCAGCATCGTTGTCGTCGCGCGGGCGGTCGCGCGCCAGTCGATCGAGCGCACGTCGTCGCCGCGCACGTACTCGCGCAGCGAGTCGAACTCGGTTCCCTGCCCCCGCACCTGCAGCGACGTCGAGCCGTCGAGCTCGCGCAGGCGCTGCACGCGGCTCGCGAGGTGACGGCGCGCTCGGAACGGCGGCACGACGCGCACGGCGCCCGGCGCCTCGATGCTCTTCTGCCGGCCGGCGAAGCCGAGCGGGCCGAGGATCCGCACCGTCACGAACTCCGAGCGCAGCTCGCCGCGCCTGCGCGGTCGCAGCGGGATCTCGATCGTGCGCGCCTCGTTCGGCGGGATCGCGACGCGCGCGCGGTCGGCGGGAGCGCCCGCCGTCGGCTGCCAGGCGTCGCGCACGCGCGCACGGATCCCTCGCGCGCCCGTGTTGACGAGGCGCAGCCGCGTGCGCACGTCGTCGCCGAGCCGTGCGCGCGTCGGCACCTCGCGCGCGATCCGCAGCGTCGCGGGGTCCGGCGCCGCGAGCACGTCGACGGCGACGAGCGCCGCGACGAGAAGGATCCATGCGACGAGGACGAGCCACGCACTCACGCCCGCCGCGTTCAGCGCGACGAGCGGCACGATGCCCGTCGCGACGACGAGCGGCAGACGACCCGAGACGAACACGGCGGATCAGCGCGGGACGGCGGTCTGGCGCAGCACCGAGGCGAGCACCGAATCGACCGAGACGCCCTCGATCTCGGCGTCGGGGCGCAGCTGGATCCTGTGCCGCCAGACGGGCGTGAGCATCGCCTGCACGTGGTCGGGCGTGATGGCGGGGGAGCCGCCGAGCCAGGCCCACGCCTTCGCGGCCGCGAGGAGGGCCGTCGCCGCGCGCGGGCTCGCGCCCACCTCGACGGAGGCCGCCGCGCGGGTCGCGCGCGCGAGGTCGACGATGTAGGCGAGCACGTCGTCCGTCGCGTCGACGCGGTCGACCGAGCGCTGGGCGGCGAGAATCTCCTCGGGCGAGATGGCGGCCTCGACGGCGCCGAGGTCGCGCGGCGTGAAGCCCGACGCGTGGCGGCGCAGCACGTCGACCTCGGCGTCGCGCTCGGGCACGCGGATGTGCAGCTTGAGGAGGAAGCGGTCGAGCTGCGCCTCGGGCAGCGTGTACGTGCCCTCGTGCTCGATCGGGTTCTGCGTCGCGCACACGAGGAAGGGCTCGGGCAGCGCGCGGGTCACGCCGTCGCTCGAGACCTGGCGCTCCTCCATCGCCTCGAGCAGGGCCGACTGCGTCTTGGGCGGCGTGCGGTTGATCTCGTCGGCCAGCAGCACGTTCGTGAAGACGGGGCCCTCGCGGAACTCGAACTCGCCCGTGCGCGCGTCGTAGACGAGCGAGCCCGAGACGTCGCCCGGCATGAGGTCGGGCGTGAACTGCACGCGCTTCGTGTCGAGCCCGAGCGCGGCGCTGAATGCGCGCACGAGCAGCGTCTTGGCGACGCCGGGGACGCCCTCGAGCAGCACGTGGCCGCGCCCGAGGAGGGCGATGAGCAGGCCGCTCACGGCGCCGTCCTGCCCGACGACGGCCTTGCCGACCTCGGTGCGCACGCGCGAGACGGCCTGCCGGAGGCGCTCGTCGTCGGGATCCAGCAGCGGCGCCTGCGGGGCGGCGGGGGAGTGGGGCGTGGCATCGGTCATCGTGAGCGTCCTTCCCAGGGGTCGGTCGAATTGAGCGCGGACTCGAGGTCGCGCAGGCGTGCGCCGAGATCGGCGAGATCGGCGTCGGTCTGCGCCTCGGCGGTCAGGACCGCGTGCACCTCGCGGGGATCGCGGCCGAGGGCTGCGGCGACGGCGCGCGCGAGCTGCTCGGTGTCGGCGTCGGTCGAGAGGCCCACCCGCTGCGCGAGCCGGGCGGACGCCCCGCGGCGCAGCGCGCGCAGGGCGTGATTCGGGTCGCCGCCGTCGCGGTAGAGGCGCGCGCGGCCCTCGAGCGTCTCGCCCGCCCGCACCGTCACGGGCAGCGACTCGGCGACGAGCGGGCCGAAGCGGCGGCCGCGCCACACGGCGCTCGCGAGCGCGACGAGCGCAGCGAGGACGATTGCGGGCGTGACCCAGCCGGGCGCGAGGTCGGCGATCGTGGGCGCGGCATCGGCGCCCGCGTCGCCAGGGCCCGGGGCGTACCAGACGAGCTCGTCGTGCTGCTCGAGCAGGCCGAGCGCGAGCGCCGCGTGCCCCTCGGTCGCGAGCGCGTCGTTCGCGAGGATCTCGACGCCGTCGAGGAGCGTGACGGTCGACCCGCCGATGGTCGTCTGCAGCACCGCGTGACCCTCGTCGACGGGGTAGCAGCCCGTGACGTCGTCGCCCGCGACCGAGTACGACGCGCCCGGCACGATGTCGCCCGCGTTCTCGGCGACCGGCAGCGCGCACGAGGGACTCACGGGCTCGCCGGAGCCGTGGCCGCCGAAGCCAATGCCGGGGAAGAGCGCGTCGAGCGCCGCGAAGTCGCCGTCCAGGATCACGACGTCGGGCGCCGTGCGCGCGAGGTCGCGCAGGGCTTCGGTCTCGACGAGCGACGCGTCGGTCACGACGAGCGTCGCGCCGCGTTCCGCGCCGTCTCGGGCCGCGTCGAGGTCGCCGGCCGTCTCGACGTCGACGCCGCGCTCGCCGAGCAGGGTCGTGACGGCGCGGGCGCCGGCGTAGCGGGGGCTCTCGGCGTCGAGCGGATCCGGCGCCGTCCACTCGCGCTCGAGCGCGACGACCGCGAGGGTCGCAGCGAGCGCGACGGCCGCGAGGACGCACCACGTCACGATGCGGCGCCGGCGGGATCCGCGTGGGCGCGCCGGTCGTTCGGTCGTCGCGAGGAGGCTCATGAGAAGGCCGCCTCGGGCGCCTTCGCGGGTCGCTCGCGCGCGATCGCGTCGTCGAGGCCCGCCACGAGCGCGAACATCTCGCGCGTGCCGGGCCGGCGCAGGTAGCGCACGTCGTCGAACGCGTCGGCGGCGTCGTCGAGCGCGGCCGCGCGATCCGGGAAGAACTCGCGCGCGGCGCCCGTGAAGGCCCGCGCCGTCATGCCGGGCGGGGCGTGCACGAGGCCGCGCTCGTCGAGTGCGCGCGCGAGCGCGCGGAAGCGCAGCACGATCGCGTCGTCCCACGCGCCCCGCGCGGCGGCGTCCTCCGCCGCGGCGCGCAGCTCGGCGGCCGAGCGCTCGTCCTGCTCGAAGACCGAGGAGGATCCGCGAGCGATCGTGCGGCGGTCGGCGCGCGGCACGCCCCAGATCACGAACGCGACGACGATCGCGGCCACGACGACGATCACGATGATCGCGGTCCAGACGGGGCTCCACGCCGCGTCGCCCGCCTGGGGCGAGAACAGGCCCGCGAAGAAGTCGCCGATCGCCTTCGCGACGCGGTCGAAGAGCGTCGGCTCCGCCTCGCGGTACACCCGCTTCTCGAGCTCGCGCTCGGCCCATTCGCGCGCCTCGTCGGGGTCGGGCAGCGCCGCGATCGCCCAGGTCATACGGGCGGGGCGGGCGGCGCCGGCGGCGACTGGCGCTCAGACGGATCCTGCGGCGGGCGCGGCTGCTGCGGCGCAGCGGGCGGCGGCGCCACGGGCTGGGCGGGAGCGGCGGGCGGCTGCGCGGGAGGCGCGTAGGGGTGGCCCGACGGCGCGTACGGGGCGTAGACGCCGCCCGGCGCCTGCGGCTGGGCGTACTGCGGAGCCGCCTGGTACGGCGAGGGCTGGGCGTCGGGCACGTAGGTGTACGGGTCGCCCGCGGCGGGGCCCCGCTCGACGTACTGGCGCATGCGCAGGTCGATGCCCTCGTCGCGCATGCGCGCGTCGATGTAGCAGAGCGTGCCGCCCGCGGCCATGACGATCATCATGATGACGGCGATCGCGAAGGTTAGGAGCGTCGTCACGACGAGCACGATGATCGCGACGACCCCCGCCGTGCCCGCGACTTCGGCCGAGGAGCCCGAGCCGAACGGCAGGAAGATGCCGCCGATGATGGGCAAGAACAGTGAGAAGATGCCCGAGATGACGGTGCTCGCGACCTGCGTGATGACGAAGAGGATCGCGACGACGCCGAACGTCGACCAGAACCGCCCGCGCGTGAGGCGCCATGAGCGCGCGATCGCGCGCAGGGGGCCGATGCCCTCGAGCACGATCGCCGACGGCGCGAGATAGAGCTTGGTACCGATCCACGCATACAGCACGAGCCCGGCGAGGAACGCGGCGAAGATGCCGAGCACGAGCGCGATCCACGATGCCGTCGTATTCACGAGCGCGAGCACGACGAGCGGTACAACGAGGACCGCCATGCCGACCACCGTCATGAGCGACAGCAGCAGGCTGTAGCCGACGAGGCGCCAGAACGCGGGGCGCACGCGGGCCCAGAGGCGGCCGAGCGGCGCCTTCTCGGAGAGCGCCGCGTGACCGACCTCGGCGATCACGACGCCCTGCGCGATCGTCGTGACCGCGACGAGGAGGAGCGAGAGCAGGAGCGACGAGATGAGGACGATCGCCGTGCCGCCCGCCATG
>JAJUIM010000106.1 GCA_029267645.1 Microbacterium sp. | reverse complement strand
TGGCGCCGTCTCGCCGAGGCCCGCCTGCCACTCGCCCGCCCAGGGCACCCACACGCCGACGACGGCGCCGGGGGCGCCCGCGGCCGCCATGCCGCGCTCGGCCGCCTGCTGCAGCTGCTCGACGACCTCGTCGTCGAGAGGGTTCGAGATATCCCGCGGTTCGGGGTTGCTTCCGCCCGTGCAGCCGGTGAGCGCGATGGCGCCCATGGCGAGAATGCTCGCGACACCGAGGAGACGGCCGCGGCGGTGCGAAAGTCGCATGAAACCCCCTGGATTGCAGACTGTCCGAGTCTATGCCCGGGCCCCTGGGATCACCCCGAGGCGGCGCGCATCTCGGCGCCCTGTTTCTCCCACGCGTTCTTCATGAAGCGCCGGACGTTCTCGTCGACCCGGATGTCGCTCGGCCTGAGCGGCCGCGAGAGGTAGAGGCCGTCGAGCGACGTGAGCCGCGACAGCGCGACGTAGGTCTGCCCCGGCGCGAACGCGCCGCCGCCGAGATCGACGATCGCGCGGTCGTATGTCTTGCCCTGCGACTTGTGGATCGTGACGGCCCACGCGAGGCGCAGCGGGAACTGCGTGAACTCGGCCGCGACATCGCGCGAGAGCTTCTTCTGGAACGGGTCGTACGCGTAGCGGTACTTCTCCCACACCACCGGCTCGACATCGAACTCCTCGCCCTCGACGTCGACCCGCACGCTGTCGCCCTGGATCTTCGTGACGGTCCCGATCGTGCCGTTGACCCATCTCGGCGGCTCGCCGCCGGATCCCACGTCGTTGCGCAGGAACATGACCTGCGCGCCGCTCTTGAGCTTGAGGTGCTCGTCGGCCGGGTACGCGTCGCCGCGGCCGAAGTCGCCCGTGACCTCGGCGACGGCCGTCTGCTCGCGCCCCGGCAGCGCCTCGAGGTGCCGAGCGTTGATCGCGTTGACGCGGTCGTTGCGCGTCGCGAGCGTGATGACGGGATCCCCGACGTCGTCGGGCGGCGTGCGCGCGCCGACCTCGTTGAGCTTCGCCGCGATGTCGGCCGTCACGCGCCCGTATCGCACGGCGTTCAGCATCGTCTTGAACGCGTCGTCATCCTGCCGGTGGATCTGCGTGAGCTCGCGGATGTTGAGCTCGGCGCCGTGGCGGCCCATCTCGAGCAGGCCGTCGCCCGCCTGCTCGCCCGCCCACACCTTCGCGTCGAAGAACCAGAACGAGCGGTAGTGGTCGGCGATGTACTTCGCCTCGTCGCCGCGCGGCGGCACGGGCGCGAGCTGGTACGGATCCCCGAACATCACGACCTGCACGCCGCCGAACGGCTCGCGACGCCTCGCCCGCGCCTGCCGCAGCGAGCGGTCGATCGCGTCCATGAGGTCGGCGTTGACCATCGAGATCTCGTCGATCACGAGGGTGTCGATCGCGTTGAGGATCTTGCGCGTGTCGCCCGACTGCTCGATGTCGCTGTCGGCGATGAGGCCGATCGGCAGCTTGAACAGTGAGTGGATCGTCTGCCCCTCGACGTTGAGCGCCGCGACGCCCGTCGGCGCGCAGATCGCGATCTGCTTCTTCGTGTTCCACGTGAGGTGGCGCAGCAGCGTCGACTTGCCCGTGCCCGCGCGGCCCGTGACGAACACGTGCTCCTGCGTGTCCTCGATCAGCCGGAACAGGGCGTCCTGTTCGGCGGAGAGCGACGGCTGGGCCATCCCTCCAGTCTACGAGGGCACGGTCATGCAACGACCGGCGCGTGAGCAGGGCGCCTCACATGCGACGGTTCTTAGACTGTGCCCATGGCCCCCGGACCCGATGCCCCTGCGCGCTCGCGCCGGGCGACGGGTCCGGCCGCGCAGCTCGCGATCGGCTTCGGGATCCTCGTGCTCGTCGCCGCCGCGATCGTCGTCGGCTTCCTGACGCTCTACAAGCAGTTCTGGGGCCCAGGCGCGTTCGCCGAGCGGTACGTCGAGAAGATCGCTGCGGCCGACGCCTCGGGCGCCCTCGCGATGCCGGGCGTCGCGCCCGAGTACGCCGACCTCGAGCAGCTCGGCCGCGGCTACGCCTCCGACACGCTCCTGCGCGCCGCGACGCTCACGAGCGAGATCACGGGCATCGACGCCGTGTCGGAGCAGACGACGCACGAGGACGGCCGCGAGATCACCGAGGTCACGGTGCAGTACACGATGGACGGCGGCACCGACCGCATGGTCTTCCGCCTCGAGCGCACGGGCACGTCGGGCCTCGTGCCCGAGTGGGGCTTCGAGACGAGCCCCCTGTCGGTCATCGACCTCACGGTGCGCGGATCCTGGCGGTTCAGCGTCAACGGCTACGAGATCGACAAGCGCCAGGTCTCGCCCGCGGGCGTCGAGGCGGATCCGCTTGAGCCCGTCTCGCTCCTCGCGTTCTCGCCCGGCAACTACGCCGTGTCGGTCGACACTGCCGCGACCGCGGCGCCCTCGCGCTCCGTGCGCGCGAAGAGCCTGCTCGGCATCGTGCCGGTCGACATCCAGACGCGGCCCACGACCGAGCTGAACGAGGTCGTGCAGGAGAAGATCGAGGACTACCTCGTCGACACCTGCACGACGCAGACGGTGCTGCAGCCCTCCGGCTGCCCGTTCGGCGCGCCCGCCGAGGTGTCGGCGCAGGGCTTCGCCCAGTCGGACATCGTGTGGGAGATGGTCGACATGCCGCGCACAGCCCTCGTGCCCGACGGCGACGACTGGGAGGTCTCGGCCACGAGCGGCATGGCGAAGCTGTCGGTCACGATCCAGGACTACTACACGGGCGCCCTCGTGCCGGTCGAGCGCGAGGTGTTCTTCACGATGGTCGCCGACGTCGACGTGCGCGACGACAACAGCGTCGAGATCACGATCGACAGCGCGGGCGACGAGGGCTGATCCGCGTCAGAGGCCGCGGGCCTCGTCGCGCTCCGCGATCTCGCGCAGGCGCGCGTTGTACTCCTCGAGCTCGGCGTCGCCCGTGCGATCCGCGTGGCGGTCGCGGCGCTTCTGCTGCTTCTCGTCGGTGCGGCTCCACTGGATCGCGACCGTGATGGCCGTGATGAGCGTCGGGATCTCGCCGATCGACCAGGCGACGCCGCCGCCCACGTACTGATCCTCAAGCGGCGTGGCTCCCCATTCGCGCCCCATGGATCCGTACCACTCGGCGACGAAGAGCCCCTCGCTCGACATGATCGCGATGCCGAAGAAGGCGTGCATCGCCATGACGACGATGAGCAGTACGAGGCGCCCCGCGTACGGCAGGCGGTAGTGCACGGGATCGCTGCCGACGAGCGTCATCGCGAAGAGGTACCCCGAGATGAGGAAGTGGGCGACCATCCACTCGTGCCCGAGGTGGTCGTACAGGCTCCAGCGGAACAGGTCGCTGAAGTAGAACAGCCACAGGGATCCGATGAAGATGCCCGCCGCGACGAACGGATTCGTGAGCACGCGCGCGAGGCGGTTCTGCACGATCCACAGGATCCACTCCCGCGCGCCGCGCGTGCCGTCGTCGCGCCTGTGCGCCGCGCGGGCGGCGAGCGAGACGGGAGCGCCCGCGACGAGGAGGAGCGGGATCCCCATCGACAGCAGCATGTGCAGCAGCATGTGCATGCTGAACAGGTAGTGGCCGTAGGCGTTGAGCGGGCCGTTCGTGACCCACAGCAGCAGCACGACGCCGAGCATCCAGAGCACGGTGCGGTGCGCGGGCCACCGGTCGCCGCGGCGCGCGAGGCGGCGCACGGCGGCGGCGTAGAAGAAGATGCCGAACAGGCCGAGCATGAGCCACAGCGGGTCGATCTCCCACTGCGTGAACCAGGCGCTCGCCGTGAGCTCGGGCGGCAGCGGCGCGTCGGTGAGGATCTCGGCCGGCGTCTGCTGCGGCGGCGTGACCTCCGAGACCGGCGACGACGAGCGGGCGAGCGCGGCGGCCGCGCCCGAGGCGACTCCCATGAAGACGAGCTCGAGCGCGATGACGGCCCAGAACATCGCGTTCTTCTCGCCGCTCTTCGCGATGAGGCCGCGGCGATACCAGGCGCCGAGCGCGCCCATCGCGAGCAGCATGACGATCTTGAGCAGCAGGACGATCCCGTAGGGGTGCGTCACGAGCTGGCTCACGTCGGCGATCGAGGCGAGCGAGCGCAGGAAGCCCGAGATCGCGACGACGACGAACATCGCGATCGCGATCGACGAGTAGCGCTCGAGCACGAGGCGCATGCGATCGGGCTCGAGCACGGGGCGGATCGCGACGAGCACGAGCAGCCCGCCGAGCCACACGGCGGCGCCGATGATGTGCACCGTGATGGCCATGACGACGAGGTTGTGGTCGGCGAGGTCGCCCGAGTGGCTCTGCGTGGCCATGGGCACGAGGCTCGCGCCCGCGAGGATCGTCGTGATGAGCGTCGTGACCCAGCCGCGCACGGCGAAGGCGAGGACCGTGACGACGCCGCCCGCGATCGTCTGCAGCAGCCAGGCCTGGCCGATCTCGCGGGTCGTGAGGTAGTTGCCGAGCTGCGCGCCGAACTCCTGCCCGAGCGAGAGCTGCGGGTTGAGGGCGAGCATGTAGTTGAGGAACGTCGTCGCGCCGCTCGAGACCGTGAACACGGCGGCGCCGATCGAGGCCGTATCGAGCGCGACGCCGAACGCGCGCTCCCTCGGGGCGAGGGCGAACAGAGCGACGACGAGCGATCCGAGCATGATCGCGCCCGAGACGTTGACCGTGAGCTTCGCGACCGGCAGCGCCCAGCGGACGAAGGGCCCCGGATCCTGCAGCGCGAGCGGGTTCGCGCCGCCCGAGATGACGAGGGCACCGACGAGGGCGACGACCGCGGCCACGACGAGGATCACCGGGCCGAGGGCCCGCAGCGCGCGGGGATTCACGCGACCGATCCTATTCGCGCCGCCTGAGCGCCCACCCCGCACGATGGGTCGCCAACAAATGCGGGTGCGCGCACGCCCTCACCCACGTTTCTTGGCGACCCAACGTGGGGTGGGTCGCCAAAAGATGCGGGTCGCACCCGCCCCGCACCCGTGTTTTTTGGCGACCCAACGTGGGGTGGGGCCGGGCGGACGAACGACGCGGGCGCCCTCCCCGGAGGGAGAGCGCCCGCGTGCGTCAGACGTCGTCGTCTTACTTGACGGCCGCCTTGAGCTTCGAGCCCGCGGTCACCTTGACGCGCTTGCCCGCGGGGATCTTGATCTCAGCACCGGTCTGGGGGTTGCGGCCCGTGCGGGCGGCGGTGTCGACCTGCTCGAACGCGATCCAGCCGGGGATCGAGACCTTCGAGCCCTTGGCGACGGCCTCGGAGACCGTCGTGAAGAGCGAGTCGAGGACACCCGAGACGGTGGCCTGGCTCTGACCGGTGGCGCTCGCGATGCTCGCGACGAGCTCGGTCTTCGTGATGTTCTTGTCGGCCATTGTCTTCCTCCATCAGCGCAGGCGCGCCGTGACGAATCGTTGGACCGAGAGCGCGAGCCCCCGGCTCGGTCGTGCGACCAGCCACAAAACTAACGCTCTCCCCCGCGATTCCGCGTATTTCCGGGGCTTCCGGGCGAATCCGGGCGGCGTGTCGCCTCGGATCTGTGACCGATGGGGCGCATGTGACGATATTCCGACGGATCCGCGTGATCTCGCACCTCAGCCCGCGTCGGCGGCCGCGGGGATCCTCGCGAGCAGGATCGTGACGACGGCGCCGACGGCGAGGAGCGCCGCGGTGGACCCGTAGAGCGCGAAGGTCGTCCACCCCGCGTCGAGGAGCGCGCCGCCCGCGATCGGGGCGAAGATCGCGCCGATGCGGCCCACCGCGAGCGCCGCGCCCACGCCCGTCGCGCGCGTCGCGGCGCCGTAGCGGGCGGGCGCGACCGCGTACAGCCCGGCGATGCAGCCGTTGACGAGCAAGCCCGTCAGCACGCCCAGCACGAACGCGACGGCGAGCACGGCCGTCGACAGCACGAAGACGACGATCGAGACTGCGGTCAGCACGAGGAACGCGACGAGCGCGCGCTCCTGCGTCATCCGCACGGCCACGACGCCGTACAGCACGGATCCGACCGCGCCGCCGACCGCGAGCGCCATGCCGATCGTGACGCCCTGCTCTGCGGTCATGCCGGCCTCGATCATGAGGCGCGGCGTCCACGAGTTCACGAAGTAGAAGCCGAACATGACGGCGAAGAACACGATCCACACCAGGATCGTCACGAGCAGCATGCGCCCGCGGAAGAGGTCGCCGAGCCGCGAGGCGGACGCCTCGCCCGCCGCGGATCCGTCGAGGTGCGCGAGCCCCGCGCGCTCTGGGTCGAAGCCGACGCGGCGGGCGATGCGGCGCAGCGTGCGGTCGGCGGAGGCCGGCCGCTTCGTCGCGAGGAACTGCACCGACTCGGGCACGATGACCACGAGCGCGACGATCACGATGACGCTCGCGCTCGCGCCGACGACGACGCGAGGAACATGCCGACGGTCGACAGCACGGCCGATCCGATGACCGTCCAGCGCCTGCCGAGGATGTCGGCGAGGCGGCCGATCGCGAAGGCGCCGACGGCCATTCCGACGAGCGTCGCGCTGATGACGGTGCCGAGCTCGGATCCGGTCAGGCCGAACTCGTTCTCGACGCTGATCGAGACGAACGACATGGCCGCGACGTCGAAGCCGTCGTTGGCGTTGAGCAGCACTGCGACGGCGACGATC
>JAJUIM010000046.1 GCA_029267645.1 Microbacterium sp. | reverse complement strand
TGACAGCGGCGGGCGTCTAAGGTGGAACCTATGTCTGCCAGCGCTGTCGCACGCTTCGTGCGCGAGGTCACGGTCGAGCCCGACGCCATCGGACGCGCGCGCCAGAACGCGCTCGAGATCGGCGCGGCGCCCGTGAGCGCGACGGTCGGCGCGCAGTGCGCCGTCGTCGCCGCCGCCTCGGGAGCGCGATCGATGATCGAGATCGGCACCGGCGCGGGCGTCTCGGGCCTGTGGCTGCTGCACGGCGCGCCGGGCGCGGTGCTGACCACGATCGACAAGGAGCCCGAGCACCTCGCTGCCGCGCGCGAGGCCTTCGCCGCGGCGCGCATCGCCCCCTCCCGGGTGCGATACATCACGGGCCGCGCGACCGCCGTGCTCCCCCGCATGAACGAGGGTGCATACGACGTCGTGCTGATCGACGCAGACCCGGAGAACCTGATCGACTACGTCGCGCACGGCCTGCGGCTCGCGCGGCCGGGCGGGACCGTGCTCGTCCCCCGCGTGCTCGCGGGCGGGCGCGTCGCCGACCCCGTCGCGCGCGACGCCCACACGGCCGACCTGCGCAGCCTCATCACCGAGACGCTCGCCTCGCCGTCCGTCGTCGCGTCGCTCTCGCCCGTCGACGAGGGGCTGCTGCAGATCACGCGCCCGCGCTGACATGCGAGAAGGGTCGGATTCCCGCGGGGGGATCCGACCCTTCTCTGCGCGTGAAGAAGCTCAGGCCGGCGCGACGGCCGCGCCCAGCACGTCGTGGAGCTCCTTCGCCTCTTCGTCGTTCACGGAGACGACGAGACGTCCGCCGCCCTCGAGCGGGACGCGGACGATGATGAGGCGCCCCTCCTTCACGGCCTCCATGGGTCCGTCTCCGGTGCGCGGCTTCATAGCAGCCATAGGTGGCTCCCCTTCCTGATTGGTCGTGTCCATTCTATCGGCTGACGCACAGGAGTCGCTCGCGCCCCTCCGGGCGCGCGTCACGCGCCGTCACGGAATCAGGAAGTACGCATTACCGTAGCCGTACATTGCGTGGATCCACCAGAACTGCAGGGCGACGAAGACGACGGCGACGAGGATCCTCGTCGAGCGCAGCATGCGCGCGCCCGCGATCGCGGCCACGAGCGGCGCGAGGGGCAGGAGCAGCCGCAGGGTGCTCGACTGCGGGAAGAGCACGAGCGCGATGTAGACGAGGTAGCTCGCCGACCACAGGCGCGTCTCGATGCCGAGCGCGCGCACGCCGGGCGTGAAGAAGATCGCGACGGCCGCCGCGGCGAGCAGCGCGAGGAGCACATACCCTGCCCACTGCGGGATGCCCCACAGCCCGGCCCAGACGCTCGCGCCCTGCAGCCACCCCTCGCCGGGCACGAAGCCGCCCTCGGCGTCGCCGATCCACCCGCGGCGCCACGCCAGCTCGGTCTCGAAGTACGCCGACGGGTCGCCCGTGACGGTGTTCGCGATGACGGGCCAGGCGAACCCCGCGACCGTGCCGAGCGCCCCGAGGGCGAGGATGTGCACGACCTCGGCGCGCCGGAGGGGCCGCTCGCGACGCGTGCGCAGCCGCCAGAGGCCGTACAGCGCGATCGTGAGCGGCAGGGCCAGCTCGCCCGGCCGCGTGAAGGCCATGACGGGGACAATCGCGTAGAGCCATGCCCAGCGCTCGCGGGAGATCGCCACGAGGGCCCATAGCGCGAGCGCGAGGAACAGCGACTCGGCGTAGCCCACCTGGAACAGCAGACCGAGCGGGCCCGCCGCGACGAAGACGACGCCCCACAGGGCCACGTCGTCGCCGAGGCGATCCGCGAGTAGCGCGTGCAGCGCGAGGCACGCCGCGAAGCCCGCCGCGAGCGAGACGAGCCCGGCCGCGACGCCCCACGCGTTCGCGACGGCCCAGATATCGTCGGACGCGAAGCCCGCGCCGGGCCAGGCCGCCGCGAGGATCCGCGCGATCGTCGGGAACACCGGCATGAACGCCCAGGCGTTCTGCTGCACGACGCCCGCGTCGTCGACCGGCACCGACTCGGGGTAGCCGTTGAGCGCGATCTCGCGGTACCACGCAGCGTCCCAGCCCACGACGTAGTCCATGAGGCTCGGATCGGGGCCGTGCCGGCCGTCGGCCGGCGCGAGAGCGGCGCTGAGGAGCGCGAGCGCCGTCGTGACGAGGCGCGACGCGACGTACACGACGAGCACGCGGATCCACGCGGGCCGCGATGCGAGGCGCGCGGAGACGGGCGCGTCCTCGCGGGTCAGACCGCCGTGAGCCATCCGCGCAGCCCGCGCTCGACGTCCTCGATCTGCCGCACGGGCACGCGCTCCTGGTCGTGGTGCGCGAGCTGCCCGTCGCCCGGGCCGTAGTTGACGGCCGGTATGCCGAGCGCGCTGAACCGCGCGACGTCGGTCCAGCCGTACTTCGGCCGCGGGGCGCCGCCCACGGCCTCGACGAACGACTGCGCGATGGGGGCGTCGAGCCCTGGGCGCGCGCCGCCCGAGAGGTCGGTGATCTCGACCTCGTACTCGTCGAACATCCGGCGCACGGCGGCGACCGCCTGCTCGGGCGTCTTGTCCGGCGCGAACCGGTAGTTGACCTCGACCTCGCACAGGTCGGGGATGACGTTGCCCGCGACGCCGCCCGAGACGCGCACGGCGTTGAGGCCCTCGCGGAAGGCGAGGCCCTCGACGTCGACCGTCTTGGCCGCGTAGGCCGCGAGCTTCGCGAGGACGGGCGCCGCGAAGTGGATCGCGTTCTCCCCCATCCAGGCGCGCGCGCTGTGGGCGCGCATGCCGCGCGTGCGCACGACGGCGCGCAGCGTGCCGTTGCAGCCGCCCTCGATGCCGCCGTTCGACGGTTCGCCGAGGATCGCGAACGATCCCTCGAACAGGTCGGGGCGCGTGGTCGCCAGGCGGCCCAGGCCGTTCTTCTCGGCCTCGACCTCCTCATGGTCGTACCAGATCCACGTGACGTCGTGCACGGGATCCGCGAGCTCGGCCGCGAGCTTGAGCTGCACCGCGACGCCCGCCTTCATGTCGACGGACCCGCGACCCCAGAGGAACGTCTCGTCGCCGTCGGTCTCGAAGCGCGACGGCACGTTGTCGTTGATCGGCACGGTGTCGAGGTGGCCGGCGACGATGACGCGCGTCGGGCGGCCGAGATCCGTGCGCGCGACGACGGCGTCGCCATCTCGGACGACCTCGAGGTGCGCGAACGGCCGCAGCGCCCGTTCGACGGCGTCGGCCAGGGCTTTCTCGTCGCCCGACACGCTCGGGATGTCGCAGAGGGCGCGGGCGATGTCGGTGGACGACGCGGTGAGATCGAGCATGCTCTCCACCCTAGAGCCGAACGGCGCGCGGGCGATCCTCGGTAGCCTGGTGGGCATGACGAACACGCGCTGGGCCTCCGGCGTCGGCATCGCGACCATCGCGGCCGACGGCACGACGCTCGACACCTGGTACCCCTCCCCCGCTCTCGGCCGCCTCGAGGATCGCGACCTCGCGGCCGAGCGCGCCGCGCTCGCCGACCAGGCCGGATCCGACGCGCGGCTTCACACCTCGACGACCGTCGTCGACACCGAGATCGACCTCGACGCCCCCGTCGGCTCCACGCCCGACGCCTACCTGCGCCTCCACCTGCTCTCGCGCCTCGTCGCGCGCCCCAACACGATCAGCCTCGAGGGCATCTTCGCCCACCTGCCGAACAACGCGTGGACGAACGCGGGCCCCACGACGCCCGAGTTCGCGGCCGCGAACCTCGCCGCCCTCAGGCGCGCGGGCGTCGAGGTGTACGCGCAGGACAAGTTCCCGCGCCTGACCGACTACGTGCTGCCGGAGGGTGTGCGCATCGCCGACGCGTCGCGGATCCGCCTCGGCGCGCACCTCGCGCCGGGCACCGTCGTCATGCACGAGGGCTTCGTGAACTTCAACGCCGGCACGCTCGGCGCCTCGATGGTCGAGGGGCGCATCTCGCAGGGCGTCGTCGTGGGCGACGGATCCGACGTCGGCGGCGGCGCCTCGGTCATGGGCACGCTGTCGGGCGGTGGCACCCACCGCGTCTCGATCGGCGAGCGCACGCTGCTCGGCGCGAACTCGGGCATCGGGATCTCGCTCGGCGACGACTGCGTCGTCGAGGCCGGCCTCTACGTCACGGCCGGCACGAAGGTCGTACTCGTCGACGAGGCCGTCACGGCCGACGGCACGCGGCCCGTCGTCAAGGCCGCCCAGCTCTCGGGCTCGAGCGGCCTGCTCTTCCTCCGCAACTCGGTCTCCGGCGCCATCGAGGCGCGCCGCCGATCGGGCGTCGGCGTGACGCTCAACGCGGCGCTGCACGCGTAACCCGCGACGCAAAAGGGTCCGTCCGTCCTCTTCGCGAAGAGGACGGGCGGACCCTTTTGCGCGGCGGTCAGACGCCGGGGTATGCGCGCTCGGCGGGGCCCGTGTACAGCTGCTGCGGGCGGCCGATCTTGCCCTGGCGGTCGAGGTTCTGCTCGCGCCACTGCGCGAGCCAGCCGGGCAGGCGGCCGATCGCGAACAGCACCGTGAACACGCGCGTCGGGAAGCCCATGGCCTTGTAGATCACGCCCGTGTAGAAGTCGACGTTCGGGTAGAGGTTGCGGGCCTGGAAGTACTCGTCGTTGAGCGCGATCTCCTCGAGCTCCTTCGCGAGGTCGAGCAGCGGGTCGTTGACGCCGAGCTGCTCGAGCACCTCGTCGGCCGACTGCTTGACGATCTTCGCGCGCGGGTCGTAGTTCTTGTAGACCCGGTGCCCGAAGCCCATGAGCTTCACGCCGTCTTCCTTGTTCTTCACGCGCTCGACGAAGCGCTGCACGCTCTCGCCCGACTCGCGGATCTGGCCCAGCATCTTCAGCACGGCCTCGTTCGCGCCGCCGTGCAGCGGGCCCGAGAGGGCGTGGATGCCCGCCGAGATCGAGGCGAACTGGTCGGCGCCCGTCGAGCCGACGAGGCGCACGGTCGACGTCGACGCGTTCTGCTCGTGGTCCTCGTGCAGGATGAGCAGGCGCTCGAGCGCCTTCGCCATGACCGGGTCGACCTCGTACGGCTCGCTCATGACGCCGAAGTTCAGGCGCAGGAAGTTCTCGACGTAGCCGAGCGAGTTGTCGGGGTACAGGAACGCCTGTCCCGTCGAGGTCTTGTGCGCGTAGGCCGCGATGACCGGCAGCTTCGCGAGCAGGCGGATGATGTTCATCTCGACGTGTTCGGGGTTGTCGGGGTCGGACTGGCCCTCGTAGTAGGTCGACAGCGCCGACGTCGCCGACGACAGGACGGCCATGGGGTGCGCGCCCGACGGCAGCGCCGAGAAGAAGCGCTTGAGGTCCTCGTGCAGGAGCGTGTGTCGGCGGATCTTCTCGTCGAACTCGGCGAGCTCGTCGCTCGTGGGCAGCTCGCCGTAGATGAGCAGCCATGCGACCTCGAGGAAGCTCGCGTTCTCGGCGAGCTGGTCGATCGGGTACCCGCGGTAGCGCAGGATGCCGTTCTCACCGTCGATGTACGTGATGTCGGACTTCGTCGATGAGGTGTTGACGAAGCCGTAGTCGAGCGCCGTGTAGCCCGTCTGCTTCGAGAACGTCGAGACGTCGATCGCGGGCTTGCCGTCGGTCGCCTGCAGAACCGGGAACTCGGCGATCTTGTCGCCGATCGTCAGAGTGGCCTTCTCGGGCAGCTTTCCCGCGTCGCTCACGGCGCCTCCTCGCAATTGTGTTGTTGATCCAGCGGTGGATTCACCCGCGGGTTCAGCGGGACATCCCGCCATAGCCTACCGGCCCGCCACGGCTACTGTGAAAATCGGCAGTCTTCGCCGGGCGCGCCCTGTGGAACCCTACGAAGCGGGCGCGGCGGCGCGCAGCCGCTCGGCCGCCTCGCGCGCCTTCTCGTCCGAGACGGTCAGCGAGAGCCGCACGTGCTGCGGGAAGAAGTCGCCGTAGAAGACGCCGGGGCCCGCGAGGATCCCGAGGTCGGCGAGGCGCCCCATCGACTCCCACGCATCGCGGCCCTCGGTCGCCCACAGGTACAGGCCCGCCTCGCTGCCGTCGATGCGGAAGCCGGCCGCCTCGAGCGCGGGGCGCAGCAGCTCGCGCCTCGCGCGGTAGATCTCGCGCTGGGCGTTCACGTGCTCGTCGTCGCCGAGCGCGACGGCCATCGCGTGCTGCACGGGCGCGGGCGGCATGAGCCCGAGGTGCTTGCGGGCGCGCAGCAGCTGCTCGACGATCCGCCCGCAGCCGGCGACGAACGCCGCGCGATAGCCCGCGAGGTTCGACTGCTTGCTGAGCGAGTAGACGCTCAGGAGGTTCTCGCGCGACGAGCCGGCGACGCGCGGATCCAGGACGCTCGGGATCGCCTCGGCGTCCCACGGCGCGTCCCAGCCGAGCTCGGCATAGCACTCGTCGCTCGCGAGCACGGCGCCGAGCTCGCGTGCGCGGGCGACCGCGGCGCGCAGTTCGTCCACGCCCCAGACGCGGCCGTCGGGGTTGCCTGGCGAGTTGATCCACACGAGGCGCGTGTCCTCGGGCCACTCGGCCGGGTCATCTGCGGCGACGGGCACGGCGCCCGCGACCTGCGCGCCGACGGCGTACGTCGGGTACGCGGCGCGCGGATGCACGACGATGTCGCCCTCCCCCAGCCCGAGCAGCGTCGGCAGCAGCGCGACGAGCTCCTTCGAGCCGATCGTCGGCAGCACGTTGCGGTCCTCGAGCCCCGGCACGCCGCGGCGCCGCTCGTACCAGGAGCGGATCGCCGCCCGCACCTCGGGCGTGCCCGCAGCCGTCGGGTACGCGTGCGCGTCCGTGGCCTCGACGAGGGCGTCGCGGATCAGCTGCGGCGTGGGGTCGGTCGGCGAGCCGATCGAGAGATCGCAGATGCCCCCGGGGTGCTGCGCCGCGCGCTCGCGGAACGGCGTGACCTTGTCCCAGGGGTAGTCGTCGAGGTCGTTGACCGACACGACTACTCGCCCTGCGGCGGCAGCGCGGCGATGATCGGGTGATCCTTCGGGATCACGCCCACCTTGGCGGCGCCGCCCGGCGACCCCACGTCCTCGAAGAACTCGACGTTGGCCTTGTAGTAGTCCTGCCACTCGTCGGGCAGGTCGTCTTCGTAGTAGATCGCCTCGACGGGGCAGACGGGCTCGCAGGCCCCGCAGTCCACGCACTCGTCGGGGTGGATATAGAGGCTGCGTTCACCCTCGTAGATGCAGTCGACCGGGCACTCGTCGATGCAGGCGCGGTCCTTCACGTCCACACAGGGAAGGGCGATCACGTAAGTCACGAGCGAGATTCTACGCTCGGCGCCTGCACGTCGCCTCGAAGGCCAGCCTTACTGTTTCCGTGCGTTACCGGGCCGGATCCGCGGCCACGCCGTCACGATCAGCACGACGCCCGCGAGCAGGAACGACCACGTCACGCCGAACGGGAACTCCCCCTCGGCCGCCTGCGGCACCACGACGGATCCGCCCGGGCCGCGCCCCGAGAACACGACGAGCGCCGCGATCATGCCGAGGCCGCACGCGAGCACGGCGCCGCGATCCTCGATCAGGAGGCGCACCGCGAGCAGCAGCCCGAGGCACGCGAGCGTCGCGATGACGAGGCCCACGGGGAACCAGCCGGCCGTCAGCGGGTGCGTGATCGTCCCCGCGACGCCGAAGACGGCGCCGGCCGCGAGCGCAAGCGCCCACGACACGACCCGTGCCGGCCAGTTCGCCCCCACGGCCTCAGCCCTGGCGCTTCTTGCGCGCGATCTCGCGGCCGCGCTGGTTCGCGTCGAGGATCACCTTGCGGATGCGGACGGCCTCGGGGGTCACCTCGACGCACTCGTCCTCTGCCGCGAACTCGAGCGACTCCTCGAGCGAGAGCTGGCGCGGCGGCGTCATCGACTCGAACGAGTCGGCCGTGGCCGAGCGCATGTTCGTGAGCTTCTTCTCCTTGGTGATGTTCACGTCCATGTCGTCGGCGCGCGAGTTCTCGCCGATGACCATGCCCTCGTAGACCTCTTCGGTCGGCTTGACGAAGAACGACATGCGCTCCTGCAGGGCGATCATCGCGAACGGCGTCACGACGCCCGCGCGGTCGGCGACGATGGATCCCTGCGCGCGCGCCTCGATCTGGCCCGCCCACGGGCCGTAGCCGATCGAGATCGCGTTTGCGATGCCGGTGCCGCGCGTGACAGAGAGGAACTGCGTGCGGAAGCCGATGAGGCCGCGCGACGGCACGGTGAACTCCATGCGGATCCAGCCCGTGCCGTGGTTCGACATCGACTCCATGCGCCCCTTGCGCGCGGCGAGGAGCTGCGTGATCGCGCCGAGGTGCTCCTCGGGGGCGTCGATCGTGAGCTGCTCGAACGGCTCGGTGAGCTGGCCGTTCTCGTCGCGGCGGGTGACGACCTGCGGCTTGCCGACCGTGAGCTCGAAGCCCTCGCGGCGCATGTTCTCGACGAGGATCGCGAGCTGCAGCTCGCCGCGGCCCTGCACCTCCCAGGCGTCGGGCTTGCCGATGTCGTTCACGCGGATCGACATGTTGCCGATGAGCTCGCGGTCGAGGCGGTCCTTGACCATGCGCGCCGTAAGCTTGTGGCCCTTCACCTTGCCCGCGAGGGGAGAGGTGTTCGTGCCGATCGTCATCGAGATGCTCGGCTCGTCGATCGTGATCTGCGGCAGCGGGCGGATGTCGTCGGGGTCGGCGATCGTCTCGCCGATCATGATGTCCTCGAAGCCCGCGATGACGGCGATGTCGCCGGGCCCGGCCTGCTCGGCGGGGTACCGGTCGAGCGCCTTCGTCATCTGCAGCTCGGTGATGCGCGCGTTCTGCGTCGTGCCGTCGCTGCGGACCCACGCGACGGTCTGGCCCTTGCGGAGCGTGCCGTTGAAGACGCGCAGCAGCGCGAGGCGGCCGAGGAACGACGACGAGTCGAGGTTCGTGACCCACGCCTGCAGCGGCGCCTCGTCGTCGTAGGTGGGCGCCGGCACGTGCGTGAGGATCGCGTCGAACAGCGGCTCGAGGTTGTCGCCGTCGGGAAGGGATCCGTCGGCGGGGCGCGTCGCGCTCGCGACGCCCGCGCGGCCCGACGCGTACACGACGGGGACGTCGAGCAGCGCGTCGACGTCGAGGTCGGGCACGTCGTCGGCGAGGTCGCCCGCGAGGCCGAGCAGGAGGTCCTGCGCCTCGGACTCGACCTCCTCGATGCGCGCGTCGGGGCGGTCGGTCTTGTTGATCACGAGGATCACGGGCAGCTTCGCCTCGAGCGCCTTGCGCAGCACGAAGCGCGTCTGCGGCAGCGGGCCCTCCGAGGCGTCGACGAGGAGCACGACGCCGTGCACCATCGACAGGCCGCGCTCGACCTCTCCGCCGAAGTCGGCGTGGCCCGGGGTGTCGATCACGTTGATCGTGATGGGGGTGTCGGTGTGCTCGCCGTTGTAGGTGATCGCCGTGTTCTTGGCGAGGATCGTGATGCCCTTCTCACGCTCCAGGTCGTTCGAATCCATCGCGCGCTCGTCGACGTGTTCGTGATCGCCGAACGAGCCGGTCTGTCGGAGCATTGCGTCGACAAGCGTGGTCTTGCCGTGGTCGACGTGCGCGACGATCGCGACGTTGCGGAGATCGGAACGGTGGGCAAGCGCCATGAAGGGATCCTTCTGGGTCGTGAGGTGTTCACCCCAGAACCGGGGCGTTCCATCCTATCGTCCGCGCCTGGACCCGTGCTGTCAGGAGGGCAGGACGAAGCCGCCCGTGACCGACAGCGAGAAGACGAGCCACACGAGGATGACGCCCGCGGCGGCAAGGGGCCACACGTCCCACGACCGGCGCACGGCGGCCGGATCCCCCGACGCCTGCGCGTGCAGGCGCTGCAGCGCGGCGACCTGTTCCTCCGCGGGATCCTCGGCCTGCCTGCGGCGGATCGAGCGGTGCATGCGTCGCGACGCGCCGCCCCACGCCGTGATCGGCCGCCCGCCCGCGCGGAGCTGGAACTCGGCACTGTAGCGCAGGCGCACGCCCTGCACGGCCGTCCACGGCAGGTCGACGACGCGCAGGAGGTTCACGAGCCGTGCGCCCTGCTCGTCGGCCTCGATGCGGGGCGAGAGCTGGAAGACCCACACGAACCAGACGACGAGGAGCAGCCAGGGCGCGACGAGGAACGCGTCCCACACCGAGGCGCGCACCGCCATGTCGACGAGCAGCCACGCGCTCACCCCCGCCGCGAGCACGAACCACACCCACCCCAGAGACGAGCGGAACACGTACTTGTCGGC
>JAJUIM010000230.1 GCA_029267645.1 Microbacterium sp. | reverse complement strand
GGCGATCGGCACGATGGCTGCAGTGTGCGCGCTGATCGCGGGTGTCGCGATCCCCGCCTATGCCGCAACCCAGCAGGGCGACGAGGCGACGACCGCGAGCGTCCGCGACGAGGCGGCGGGCGACGCGCAGTCGTTCGAAGCAGGTGAGAACGCCGCCAGCGCAGACCTCACCGCGACCGCCTACTCGGCGCGCACGGCCGACGAGATCGAGCAGATCTCGGCCGAGCGCGACGCGCTCGAGCGCGCTCGCGCCGCGCAGGAGAAGGCCGATGAGGAGGCCGCAGCCGCCGAGCAGGAGTCGGCGGAGGGCGCCCCCGCGGGCACCGCCGAGACGCCTGACCTTCCCGCGGCCCCCGCGCCGAGCGGCGGCGAGGGCGGCATCAACCCGCTTCCGGCGGGCTCGTACTACGTGAGCCGCTCCGTGAGCTCTGGTCACGAGGGCACCGACATGGTCGCGCCGGCCATGACCCCCATCTACGCCGTGAAGTCGGGCACCGTGACGGTGTCGAGCGAGGCGCACTTCGGCTGGGGCGTCACGGTCGCGATCGACCACGGCGACGGCACGCAGTCGCTCTACGGCCACATGACCTACGGCACGCGCCAGGTGCAGGCGGGGCAAACGGTCGAGGCCGGCCAGGTCATCGGCTACGTCGGCTCGACGGGCCGCTCGACGGCGAACCACCTGCACATCGAGTACCGCATCAACGGCACGATCGTCGACCCGATGGCGTACCTGCCGATCTGAGCTTCCTCGTGATGAACGACGCCCGCCGCGCTTTTCGCGGCGGGCGTCGTTCTTTGCACCCAGAGTTCACCTCGTCTTCGTCGCCCGGGCGTGTCGCATGCGCTACTCTGTTCGCGTCGCCGAAGTCGCGAACGCGAGAGGAGATGATCATGGACGGCAGCTCGAGCATTCGAACCGCGAATGCGCTCGGCCGGCACGTCCTGATGCATCGTGGGCATCGGGAGGCGGCTTCGCCGTCTTCCTGCCTGGGCGCTGTCGTTTCGACAGCGCCTTTTTTCATCGCTTCGCGACCCCGACGACATCTCTCAGCCGGCCCCGGAAGCCATCCGGGAAGCGTAGAAAGGTGACCGCTCGTGCGCACCCTCGTCCTCAATGCGGGATATGAACCGCTCGCCGTCGTCTCGTTCAAACGCGCCCTCGTGCTCGTCATGAACGAGAAGGCCAACATCATCGAAAGCGATGACACGGCGCCCGTGTGGGGCGCATCCGAGGTCTACGACAGACCGGCGGTGATCGTGCTCACCCGCTACGTGCACCTTCCTCGCGCGCGGAGAGTTCCCGTGACGCGGCGAGGGGTGCTGCGGCGAGACGGAAATCGGTGCGCCTACTGCGGGCGATCCGCGAATACGATCGATCACGTGATTCCGCGCTCGCGCGGCGGGCAGGACAGCTGGGAGAACCTCGTCGCGGCGTGCGTGAAATGCAATAACGTGAAGAGCGATCGCACGCCGCAGGAAATGGGTTGGAATCTGCTGATCCGGCCCACCGCGCCGCACGGACCGACGTGGGTCGTGAAGGGATCCGAGCGGGCCGAGCCCGCATGGGAGCCCTATCTCGCGATGGCCGCATAAGGATCCGCGCAGAATCCTCGCGAATATGCGGAAAAGATCTCGCGTCATGTCCTAATGTGGGACACATGGCTCGAAAGATTATTCATCAGCTCGTCGACGACCTCGACGGAACGGTTCTCGAACCCGGCGAGGGCGTGAGCGTGCATTTCTCTCTCGATGGCAAGGCATATGAGATCGACCTCACGGAAGAGAATGCGGGCAAGCTGCGCGAGGCGCTGGCGCCGTACATCTCGGCCGGTCGTCGCTCGGTGGGCGGCGTGACCCGTCCGCGCGCGAAGTCGCAGAGCTCGTCGTCGCGCGACCTCGGCAAGGTGCGCGAGTGGGCGCGGGACAACGGCTACTCGGTGAGCGACCGCGGTCGCGTGCCGGGCGAGGTGCTCGAGGCGTACGACGCGGCTCACTGATCCCTGAACGATGAGCGCGCTCGTCCCAGTAATATGGGGCGGGCGCGCTCTCGCGTATGCCCCCGTAGCTCAGTGGATAGAGCGTCGGTTTCCTAAACCGTGCGTCGCAGGTTCGAGTCCTGTCGGGGGCACTTTCTCGTCTCAGGGCATGAGGCCGAGCCGGCGCGCGGCGGTGACGGCCGCATGCCGCGTCGAGGCGTCGAGCTTCGCCATCGCCGACCCGAGGTACGCCTTGACGGTGCCCTCGCGCAGGCCGAGCTGCTGGGCGATCTCGGCGTTCGTGGATCCGAGCGCGACGCACGCGAGCACGTCCGTCTCGCGCGGCGAGAGGCTCACGTCGACGTCGGGCGCCGCGGGCGCCGCGGTGCCGGAGAGCGCGGCGAGGCGCTTCTCGACGGCGCGGAGCCGGCCGCGCAGGCTGTCGTCGCCGAGCGCCGCGGCGATACGGCGCAGCTCGGTGTAGCTCTCGCGCAGCTCCTCGCGCTGCGCGGCGGAGAGCGCCGCCGGCTCGTCGGAGGCGCGCGCGTCGACGTCGTCGAGCGCCTCGCGCGCGGCGTCGCGCTCGGCGAGGTCCTGCGCCAGGCGGCGCGCGACGTGCACGGCGGGCTCTGTCGTGACGCCGCCGACGCTCCACGTGCCCCACGCGCCGCCGTAGAGGATCCCGCGCGGGGTGTCGCGGACGATGATCGGCACGGCGATGAGCGTGCCGAGTCCCTCGCCGAGGATGAACGCGTCGTAGTCGTGCGTGATCTGCTTCGACGTCGCGTAGTCGCCCGTCATGCGCGGCCGCAGCTCGGACGCCGCGCGCCCGCCGAGGCCGCGCTCGGGCGCGACCGAGAGGCCGTGCAGCGCCGCGGTGCGGGTGCCGACCATCGTCGTGACGCGCGTGACGCCCGACGCGTCGCGCAGGCCGCCGAACGCGACGGGGAAGCGCGTGCGCGATGCGAACTCCTCGACGGCGCGGGCGAGCAGTCGGGAATCCTCCACGGGGTGCTCCTTTGCGGTCGTGGTGGCTACTGACTTTCGGGGGTGCCGTGCGGTGCGGCCTTCTCCGTAGCGTCGAACGTATCACCGGGCACCGACGTGGGTGCTCTTTCGAGACGCGATGCGATGGGGCGTCGCGCGTCGACATGCGGCGAGGAGGCCACATGACTGAGAACGGCACCGACACCTCTGCGCGAGGTTCGGTCGATTACATCGCGGTCGAGGAATCCCCTCGATTCCGGGGGCTCAAGCGCAGCCACCGATCGTTCGTGCTGCCGATGGCGGCCGTGTTCCTGATCTGGTACTTCGCATACGTGCTGCTCGCGGGCTGGGCGCCCGATTTCATGGCGCAGCGCGTGTGGGGCGACATCACGGTCGGCCTGCTCTTCGGGCTCGGCCAATTCGTGACGACCTTCGTCATCACGATGTCGTACGTCGCGTATGCGAACAGGAAATTGGACCCGGTCGCGGAGGAGATCCGCTCTGATCTCGAGAAGCAGGAGGCGGGCGCATGAACGAATGGTTCGCACAGGCGGGATCCGTCTTCGCCGCCGCGGTCGATGAGATCGAGACGAATCCGATCCTCAATATGTCGATCTTCGCGGCCTTCGTGGCCGTGACGATGTTCATCGTG
>JAJUIM010000254.1 GCA_029267645.1 Microbacterium sp. | reverse complement strand
TGCCACGGGGCGGGATCGTCGACGACGCACGCCGCGGGCCGCGCGCCGAGCTGCACCGCGCGCTCATCCCGCCACAGGACGGGGAACGCGGGGTTCAGCTCGATCATCGGCATGCGCCGATTCTGCCGCGACCCGGCCCGCGCCCGCGGAGGTTATCCACAGGGCGCCCGGTGCCCGCCGGTCAGACGGCGCGGGGTCCCTCCGGTCCCTCGGGATCCTCGCCTCGTTCATCGCGCTCCGCGTCGGCCAGCAGCTGCGCGAGCGCGTCGTCCATCTCGTCGCGAGGCGCCTCGTCGCCGCGCGCCGTCGCCTGCAGTCTGGCGATGAGCGCCGAGGGGTCGTCGATGTCGTCGGCCGTCGGAACGAGGTCGGGGTAGTCCCACAGGGCGTCGCGCGCTGCCACGCCCACGGCGTCGCCGACCGCGCGCCACATCGCTGCCGCCTCCCGCAGGCGCCGGGGGCGCAGCTGCAGGCCGACCAGGGCGCCGAGCGCGTCCTGCGCGGGCCCGCCGACCGCGCGGCGGCGGCGCGTGGCCTCGGCGATGCGGTCGAGACTCGGCACGCGGCTCGTCGCGTCGGCCGCGACGACGTCGACCCACCCCTCGATGAGCGCGAGCATGTTCTCGAGTCGCGAGAGCGCGTTCTGCTGCGCCTCGGTCTGCTGCGGCAGCAGGGCGCCCGACTGCAGCGCCTCCTGCAGCTCCGACGGGTTCGAGGGGTCGAACCGCTCGGCGAGATCCTCGAGCACCTCGGTGTCGACGTGGATGCCGCGGGCGTAGTCGGTGACCTGGCTCATGACGTGCAGGCGCAGCCACTTCGCGTGCTTGAACAGGCGGGCGTGCGCGAGCTCCCGCGCCGCGAAGTAGAGCGCGAGCTGGTCGTCGGGGATTTCGAGCCCCTCGCCGAGGTCGGCGAAGTTCTGCGGCAGGATCGCCGCGACGCCGGCCGGCATGACGGGGATCCCGACGTCGCCGCCCGAGACGACCTCCTTCGACAGCTTGCCGACCACCTGGCCGAGCTGCGCGGCGAAGAGCGTGCCGCCGACCTGGCGCAGCATGCGGCTCGCGTTCTGCACGACGTCCTGCATCTCCTCGGGCGTGTGCGTGCGCAGGGCCTCCGTGAGGGCGTCGGCGATGCTCGTCGCGACCGGCTCGGCCATCTCCTGCCACACGGGCAGCGTCTTCTCGACCCAGTCGCCGCGCGTCAGCACGACGGGCGCCTCGCCCGTCGCGGCGATGCCCGTCGCCTCGCCGAGCCAGAGATCTGCGAGGTGGAACGCCTGGTCGAGGTCGGTGCGCTGGCCCTGCGTGATCGCACGGCCCTCCTGGTTGGCGACGTGCAGGGCGCCCACGCGCGCCTGCTCCCAGGAGATGCCGTCGCCCTGGCCCTGCATCGCCTGCTGGAAGGCGAACATCATCTGCTGCATCTGCGCCGGATCGATGCCGAGCCCGCGCAGCTGCTCGGGATCCAGGCCAGCGCCGCCCGGCGCGGATCCGTCGCCGCTCAGCATGCGGCGCAGCATCTCCTGGAAGTCGTCCTCGGGGGTGTTGTCGTCGCTCACGTCAGTCGCCTTTCCGCCGCGATCCTCAGCCTGTGGGTGCGAACACGTTCTACGCTAATCGGACGCGTGTCCTCTCCGGCGGCGGATGGCGACGAGACGCTTACGCCGCCCGCGAACGTCGCACCCGGCGGCGCCGAGCCCGCGCGTGAAGGGAGCCCGAGTGACGCACGCTGAACCCGCCGTCGAGACCAGCCCCGGCCGTCGGTGGCCCCGGCGCACCGTGGCGGGCAGCATCGCCCTCGTCGTGGCGCTCGCGGGGCTGCTCGGCATGACGTTCCTCCCCACCGACTACGTGCTCGAGCAGCCTGGACCGGTGTACAACACGATCGGCAGCGTCGAGAACGCCGAGGGCGAGGAGGTGCCGCTCATCGAAGCGGCCGACGCCGAAACGTACGAGACGTCGGGGTCGCTGTCGCTCACGACCGTGCAGGTCGTCGGCAACCGCGAGCACCCGCTGTCGTGGATCGAGCTCGCGACGGCCTGGTTCGAGCGCTCGAAGGCGATCGTCCCGATCGACACGGTGTTCCCGGAGGGCGTCACGAGCGAGGAGCGCGAGGAGCAGAACGCCGTCATGATGACCGACTCGCAGAGCGAGGCATCGGCGGCGGCCCTGATCGAGCTCGGCTACGAGGTGCCCGCCGACATCAGGGTCGTCTCGCTCACCGATGGCTCGCCGTCCGAGGGCGCGGTGCGAGAGGGCGACCGGATCCTCGCGGCCGACGGCCAGGACCTCGCCGACGTCGCGCAGCTGCGCGAGATCGTCGGCGCAGCGGGCGGCGATCCCGTCGAGCTCGAGATCGACCGCGACGGCGAGACCGTCACGGAGCGCGTCTCGCCCGAGCAGCAGGAGATCGACGGCGAGGAGAGCTGGGCCCTCGGCATCAGCCTGTCGACGAGCTACGACCTGCCGGTCGACGTCACGATCCAGCTCGACGACGTGGGCGGCCCGAGCGCGGGCACGATGTTCGCGCTCGGCATCATCGACACGCTCACGCCGGGGGAGCTGACGGGCGGCGAGGACATCGCGGGCACCGGCACGATCACGGCCGACGGCCAGGTCGGGGCGATCGGCGGGATCCGCCAAAAGCTCTATGGGGCGCGCGACGCGGGGAGCGACTTCTTCCTCGCGCCCGCCTCGAACTGCAACGAGGTCGTCGGGCACGTGCCGGACGGGCTGCAGGTCGTGAGCGTCGAGACGCTGTCGGATGCGCTCGCCGCCGTCGAGGCGATCGCCGCGGGCGAGGCATCGGGTCTGCCCTCGTGCGCCTCGTCCTGACCAGTCGCCCGTAGGATGGACGGGTGACCACGAACTCGACGCAGAACCCGGCCACATCGCCCTCCCCGACAAGACGGATCGTCATCGCGACCGTCGCGATCATCGCGGTGCTCATCGCGGTGTTCTTCGGGATGGCGAGCCTCTACACGGAATTCCTCTGGTACCGCCAGCTCGACTTCGGGTCAGTGCTGACGACGCAGTGGATCGCCCGGGTCGTGATGTTCGTCGTCGGCTTCATCGGCATGGCATTGCCCGTGTGGCTCTCGATCACGCTCGCGTACCGCCTGCGCCCCGTCTACGCGCGGCTCAGCTCGCAGCTCGACCGCTACCAGGAGGTCGTCGAGCCGCTTCGCCGCCTCGCGACCTGGGGCATCCCCGTGCTGTTCGGCTTCTTCGCGGGCTTCGCGGCCTCGACGCAGTGGGAGACGACGTGGCTCTGGCT
>JAJUIM010000456.1 GCA_029267645.1 Microbacterium sp. | reverse complement strand
GTCGCCCCGAACACGGAGGCTGCGGGTCGACGACGTCCTCGTCGTGAAGAGATCCCGGGTGCGCACGTCGATCTCGGGAACCGTGGTCGGCAACTTCATGGAGTGGTTCGACTTCGGCATCTACGGCTACCTCGCCGTCACCATGACGGCGGTGTTCACGGAGGGGCTGCCGCGCGAGGCGGGCCTGCTCGTGACGCTGTTCGGGTTCGCCGTGTCGTTCCTCGTGCGCCCGCTCGGCGGGATCGTGCTGGGGCCGATCGGCGACAAGATCGGCCGCCAGAAGGTGCTGTTCCTCACGATGACGATGATGGCGATCTCGACGTCGCTCATCGGCATCCTGCCGACGGCCGCGCAGATCGGGCTGTGGGCGATCATCCCGCTCTACCTGCTGAAGATGATCCAGGGCTTCTCGACGGGCGGCGAGTACGCGGGCGCGACGACCTACGTGGCCGAGTTCTCGCCCGACCGCCGCCGCGGGTTCTGGGCCTCGTGGCTCGACACGGGCTCGTACGTCGGCTTCGCGGCCGGCGCTTCGACCGTCGCGCTCACGACGCTCGTCACCGAGTCGATCTCCGGCGCGGGCGCCATGGAGGCGTACGGCTGGCGGATCCCCTTCCTCGTCGCGCTGCCGCTCGGCATCGTCGCGATCTGGTTCCGCCTCAGGATCCCCGAGACGCCCGCGTACGAGGTCGCCGAGAACGCGGGCGAGACGAAGGTCGACGCCGAGGATCCGCTGTCGCGCCACGGCTTCTTCGGCATCTTCCGCCACTTCTGGCGCCAGATCCTCGTCGGCATGGCGATCGTCGCCGCGACGAACACTGCCGGCTACGCGCTCACGAGCTACATGCCGACCTACCTCGAGAACGACGTGGGCGTCTCGAACCTCATGGCGGCGATGGCGACCGTGCCCGTGCTCATCGTGATGGCGCTGTGCATCCCGCTCGTTGGGCGGCTGTCGGATCGCATCGGCCGCAAGCCCGTGTACCTCACGGCCGTCGCCGCGACGCTCGTGCTGATGGTGCCCGCGTTCGCGATCATGCAGATCGCCGAGATGTGGTCGATCTTCGTCGCGCTGTCGATGGTCGCGATCCCCGTCGCGCTGTGGGTCGGGCCGTCGGCCGCTGCGCTGCCGGCGCTGTTCCCGACCGCGTCGCGGTTCGGCGCCATGGCGATCGCCTACAACCTGTCGGTTTCCCTCTTCGGCGGGACGACGCCGCTGTTCAGCGAGTGGCTCATCCAGGTCACGGGCAACACCTACATGCCCGCCTTCTACATCATGTTCTTCGCGCTGCTCGGCGGCATCGCGGCGCTCACGATGTCGGAGTCGGCGCGCCGGCCGCTCGTCGGATCCGTCCCCGCCGTCGAGACGGCGGAGGAGGCGGAGGCGCTCGTGGAGCGGCAGGACGAGGATCCGCTCATCGACACCAGCACGATGCCGCTCGACATCATCCCCGCAGCGGACGGCGAGAAGGAGCCCGCGGCCGTGTAGGAACGACGCGAACCGCTCGCGAAGAGGCGGCGCCGCTCGTCGCTCGGCGCCGCCGCTTCGCGGTGGCTGGTGACAATCCGGGGTGCGGGCCCCGACCGGGGGGGCGGGCGGGGGGGGCGCGCCCCCCATTTGACCCCGCCACCCCGGAGTGGTGCCCCGGGGCCCCCCCCC
>JAJUIM010000090.1 GCA_029267645.1 Microbacterium sp. | reverse complement strand
CGATCCTCGACGAGGCCGAGGCGCGCGTCGGCCGCGACCCCCGCGCGATCGACGACCCCGAGCTGCCGGGCCTCGCCGTGGTGTGCGCCGAGCCCGGCGCCCGCCTCATCGCGCACCGCCCCGGGCGCCGCGCCGTCGTGCGCGTCGACGGGCCCGCCGGCACCGAGTTCGTCAAGGTCGTGCGGCCGCGCCGCTTCGAGTCCGTCGCGTCGCGCGCGCGGCGGGTCGAGGGGCTGCGCGAGGCTCGCGCGCCTCGCGTCGTGGCGGAGGACGCGGCCCTCGGCCTCCTGCGGCTCGAGAGCGTGGGGGAGCGCACCCTGCTCGAGCTCACGGCCGACGAAGCCTCCGGCACTGCGCTCGTCGCCGCGGCGTGGCACGCGACGGGCCGCGCGCTCGCGGAGCTGCACGCGCTCGATCCGCGGGGCCTCGAGGCGCACGGACCCGAGGAAGAGGTGTGCGCCACGCGGAAGGCGCTCGAGGCGGCCGCGGCGTCGGGCGCGATCGCCGATGAGGAGGCCGAGCGCCGGCTCGCCTCGGTCGCGCGCCGGCTCCGCGAGCTCGGCGGCCGCCCCGCCGCGACGATCCACCGCGACCTCCACGACAAGCAGGTGCTCCTCGCGCGCGGCGCCGACGCCGTGGATCCGCGTGTCGGCCTCATCGACGTCGACACGCTCGCGGCGGGCGACCCCGCGCTCGACATCGCGAATCTGCTCGTGCACATCCGGCTCCGCGCGGCGCAGGGTCTCGTGGCGCCGCGGCGCGCGGCGATCGCTCGCCGCGCACTCCTCACGGCGCTGCGCGAGGATCCGCGCGTGGATCCTGCGGCCTGGGACGTCGTTCCCGCGTACGCGGAGGCGACGCGCGCGCGCCTCGTCGGCGTGTACGCCGTGCGCGAGGGGGAGCACGCGGCCGTCGCGGCGCTCCGGCGCGACCTCGACGAGCGATCCGCGGCGCGGCACGTACGATTGTCGCGTGACTGACGCGTTCGACCCGCCGCGCCCCTGGACCCGCTCGTACGCCCCCGGCGTGCCCGACGACCTCCCCGAGATGACGGGATCCCTCATGGATCTCGTCGCCGACTCGGCGCGCGAGTTCCCAGACGCGCCCGCACTCGAGTTCTTCGGCCGCGTCACGCGCTACGGCGAGCTCGCCGAGGCGATCGAGCGCGCGGCCGCGGGCCTGCGGGCGCAGGGCGTGCGCAAGGGGGACACCGTCGCGCTCGTGCTGCCGAACTGCTCGCAGCACATCATCGCGTTCTACGCCGTGCTGCGCCTCGGCGCGATCGTCGTCGAGCACAACCCGCTCTACACGGCGCGCGAGCTGCGCAAGCAGTTCGAGGACCACGGCGCGAAGCACGCGATCGTGTGGAGCAAGGTCGCCTCGACGATCCAGGACTTCCCGGCCGACCTCGCGGTCTCGACGCTCGTCTCGGTCGACGTCACGCAGGGCATGCCGCGCTACATGCGCGCGGCGCTCCGGCTGCCGATCCCGAAGCTGCGCGCTCAGCGCGCGCAGCTGACCGAGCGCGTCCGCGGCGCGATCTCGTGGGAGCAGGTCGTCGGCTACGCGCCGCTGTCGCCCGCGGTCCCCGGCCCCGACACCGACGACATCGCCGTGATCCAGTACACGAGCGGCACGACGGGCGACCCCAAGGGCGCCTCGCTCACGCACCGCAACCTCCTCGCCAACGCGGCGCAAGCGCGCGCGTGGATCCCCGAGGTGCACCGCGGCGAGGGCACGGTCGTCTACGCCGTGCTGCCCATGTTCCACGCGTACGGCCTCACGCTGTGCCTCACGTTCGCGATGTCGCAGGCGGCGCGCCTCGTGCTCTTCCCGAAGTTCGACCCCGACATGGTGCTGAAGGTCACGAAGCGGTACCCCGCGACCGTGCTGCCGGCCGTCCCGCCCATCGCCTCGCGGCTGCTGCAGCGGGCGAAGGAGAAGGGCGTCTCGCTCGAGGGCACGCGCATCGGCGTCTCGGGCGCCATGGCGCTCGACGCGGACGCGCTCGTCGAGCCGTGGGAGCGCGAGACGAAGGGCTACCTCGTCGAGGGGTACGGCCTCAGCGAGTGCTCGCCCGTGCTCATCGTGAACCCCGTCTCGGACGACCGGAAGGCGGGGTCGATCGGCCTGCCGCTGCCGGGCACGGAGGCCCGCGTCGTCGACCCCGACGACCCGACGCGCGACGTGCCGCAGGGCGAGGCGGGCGAGCTCGTCGTGCGCGGGCCGCAGGTCTTCGGCGGCTACTACGGCCGCCCCGAGGAGACCGAGCGCGTGTTCGTCGACGGCTGGTTCCGCACGGGCGACATCGTCGAGATGGACGAGGACGGCTTCTTCCGCGTCGTCGACCGCATCAAGGAGCTCATCATCACGGGCGGGTTCAACGTCGCGCCGACCGAGGTCGAGATCGCGCTGCGCCAGCACCCCTCGATCGCCGACGCGGCCGTCGTCGGGCTGCCCGGCGCGAACGGCGAGGAGGTCGTCGCGGCCGTCGTCCTCGACGGCGCGACCGAGATCGACGCCGACGAGGTGCGCGACTTCGTCAAGCGGATCCTGACGCCCTACAAGGCGCCCCGCCGCGTCGTCGTGGTCGACGCCCTGCCGACGTCGATGATCGGGAAGGTGCTTCGTCGCGAGGTCCGCGAGCAGCTGCTCGCCGCCGACGCGCGGTAGCTCGTTAGATCCGAGGGCCGCCCGCGAAGGGCGCGAGCGCGTCGCGGATCCGCGCGAGGTCGTCCGGATCCAGCCCCGTCGCGGCCATGACGCGGCCGGGCACCTCGAGCGCCTGCGCGCGCAGCTCGGCGCCCTCCTCGGTCAGCGTGATGTCGAGGCGGCGCTCGTCGCCCGGGTGGCGCTCCCGCCGCACGAGGCCCTGCGCCTCGAGCCGCTTGACGAGCGGCGACGCCGTCGCGGGCTCGAGCGCGAGCGCGTCGGCCAGCTCGCCGAGCGTGCGCGGCGAGCGCTCCCACAGCGCGAGCATCACGAGGTACTGCGGGTGCGTGAGCCCGAGCGGCTCGAGGATCGGCCGGTACAGCGACACGACGTTGCGCGCCGCCGTCACGATGGCGAAGCAGAGCTGGTTGTCGAGCAGGAGCAGGTCGTCGCGCGGATCCGTCACGATTCGAGTCTATCCGCACGAACAGTTCGTACACTAAGAGATATGAGCGACCAGAAACCCCTCAGACAGCGGATCCGCGAGGCGGGCGGCTTCTACCGCTGGTTCAACTCGCGCCTCATCCGCTATGCGGGCCCCGCGCAGGTCGGGCCGTACGGCGAGCAGGCGCCGCCGCCGTGCGATCGGTGCGGCAGGCCCAAGGACGAGCACATCGCGGGGGAGGACGGCGCGCTGCGCTGTCCCGAGCCGCGCGCTTCGGACGCGTAGACTGGTGGGGTGTCTGACATCACCCCCGATCTCGTGCGCCATCTCGGTGTGCTCGCCCGGATCCAGCTGTCCGACGAGGAGGTGACCAGCCTCACCGGCGAGCTCGACGCCATCGTCGCGAGCATCGCGCAGGTGAGCGAGGTCGCGACCTCGGACGTCCCGGCGACGAGCCACCCGATCCCTCTCGAGAATGTGTTCCGGGAGGACATCCCGGGCGACATGCTCACGACCGACGAGGCGCTGCGCAACGCGCCCGACAGCGACGGCACCCGCTTCCGCGTGACGGCGATCCTGGGGGAGGAGCAGTGATGTCCGATCTCACGAAGCTCACGGCGGCCGAGCTGGCCGCATCGCTCGCCTCGGGCGAGGTCTCGAGCGTCGAGGCGACCGAGGCGCACCTCGAGCGCATCCGCGCGGTCGACGGCGATGTGCACGCCTTCCTCCACGTTAACGACGCGGCGATCGACGTCGCGCGCGGCATCGACGAGCGCCGCGGTGCCGGCGAGCAGCTGCCCGAGCTCGCGGGCGTACCGCTCGCGATCAAGGACGTGCTCGTCACGACCGACATGCCGTCGACCTCGGGTTCGAAGATCCTCGAGGGCTACATGTCGCCCTACGACGCGACGGTCGTCCAGAAGGCGCGCGAGGCGGGCCTCGTCGCGCTCGGCAAGACGAACATGGACGAGTTCGCGATGGGCTCGTCGACCGAGCACTCGGCGTACGGCCCCACCCGCAACCCGTGGGACCTCGACCGCATCCCCGGCGGCTCGGGCGGCGGATCAGCCGCTGCCGTCGCCGCCTTCGAGGCGCCCCTCGCGCTCGGCAGCGACACGGGCGGATCCATCCGCCAGCCGGCGCACGTGACCGGCACGGTCGGCGTCAAGCCGACCTACGGCGCCGTGAGCCGCTACGGCTCGATCGCGCTGGCCTCGAGCCTCGACCAGATCGGCCCCGTCGCGCGCACCGTGCTCGATGCGGGCCTCCTGCACGACGTGATCGGCGGGCACGACCCGCACGACGCGACGAGCCTCGCGCACGACTGGCCGTCGTTCGCGGCGGCCGCACGCGAGGGCGCGACGGGCGAGGTCCTGAAGGGCCTGCGCGTCGGCGTCGTCCGTGAGCTCACGGGCACGGGCTTCCAGGCGAGCGTCGAAGAGTCGTTCCGCGCCTCCGTCGCGCTCCTCGAGGCGCACGGCGCCGAGGTCGTCGAGATCAGCGCGCCGCACTTCGAGTACGCGACGGCCGCGTACTACCTGATCCTCCCGGCGGAGGCATCGAGCAACCTCGCGAAGTTCGACTCCGTGCGCTTCGGCATGCGCGTCGAGGTGCCGGGCGGCACGGTTGAGGACGTCATGTCGGCGACGCGCGACGCGGGCTTCGGTCCCGAGGTCAAGCGCCGCATCATCCTCGGCACGTACGCGCTGTCCGCGGGCTACTACGACGCCTACTACGGCAGCGCGCAGAAGGTGCGCACGCTCATCCAGCGCGACTTCGCCGACGCGTTCGACAAGGTCGACGTCATCGCGACGCCGTCCGCGCCGACGACGGCCTTCCGCCTCGGCGAGAAGCTCGACGACCCGCTCGCGATGTACGCGAACGACCTCGCGACGATCCCCGCGAACCTCGCGGGCGTGCCCGGCATCTCGGTCCCGTCGGGCCTCGCGAGCGACGACGGGCTGCCCGTCGGGATCCAGTTCCTCGCGCCCGCGTACGAGGACGCGCGCCTGTATCGCGTGAGCGCGGCGCTCGAGGCGCTGCTCGTGGACGAATGGGGGGCGCCGCTGCTCGACCGCGCGCCCGTGCTGAACGGGGAGGCCCGCTGATGGCTGCGACGCTCATGGACTTCGACGCCGCGCTCGAGAAGTACGAGCCCGTCATCGGGCTCGAGGTGCACGTCGAGCTCAACACGCGCACGAAGATGTTCTCGGCCGCGGGCAACCCGGCCAACGAGGAGTTCCACGGCGCTGAGCCGAACACGCTCATCGCGCCCGTCGACCTCGGCCTGCCCGGATCGATGCCCGTCGTCAACCGCGAGGCCGTCGTGAGCTCGATCAGCCTGGGCCTCGCGCTCGGCTGCTCGATCGCGCCGTCGAGCCGCTTTGCGCGGAAGAACTACTTCTACCCCGACCTCGGCAAGAACTACCAGATCAGCCAGTACGACGAGCCGATCGCGTTCGAGGGCTCCGTCGAGGTCGAGCTTGCCGACGGCACGCGCTTCGACATCCCGATCGAGCGCGCGCACATGGAGGAGGACGCGGGCAAGCTCACGCACGTGGGCGGATCCGCCGGCCGCATCCAGGGCGCCTCGTCGTCGCTCGTCGACTACAACCGCGCGGGCGTGCCGCTCGTCGAGATCGTGACGAAGCCGATCTTCGGTGCCGAGCACCGCGCGCCCGAGCTCGCGAAGGCGTATCTCGGCACGATCCGCGACATCGCCCGCTCGCTCGGCATCAGCGAGGCGCGCATGGAGCGCGGCAACGTGCGCTGCGACGCGAACGTCTCGCTGCGCCCGCGCGGATCCGAGACGCTCGGCACGCGCACCGAGACGAAGAACGTCAACTCGATGCGCTCGGTCGAGCGCGCCGTGCGCTACGAGATCCGCCGCCAGGCCGCGATCCTCGAGCAGGGCGGCACGATCACGCAGGAGACGCGCCACTGGCACGAGGACACGGGCGAGACCTCGCCCGGTCGTCCGAAGTCCGACGCCGACGACTACCGCTACTTCCCGGAGCCCGATCTGCTGCCGGTCGCGCCGAGCGCCGAGCTGATCGAGGAGCTGCGGGCGAAGCTCCCCGAGGCGCCTGCCGCCAAGCGGCGCCGCCTCAAGCAGGAGTGGGGCTTCACCGACCTCGAGTTCCAGGACGTCGCGAACGGCGGCCTGACCGACGCGGTCGAGCAGACGGTCGCCGCGGGCGCGACGCCGGCCGCGGCGCGCAAGTGGTGGACGGGCGAGATCACCCGTATCGCGAACGCCGACTCGCGCGAGCCCGCCGACCTCGTGAGCCCCGCGCACGTCGCCGAGCTGCAGCAGCTCGTCGACGCGGGCACGCTCACCGACAAGCTCGCGCGCCAGGTGCTCGAGGGCGTCATCGCGGGCGAGGGATCCCCGCAGGAGGTCGTCGACGCCCGCGGGCTCGCGGTCGTGAGCGACGACGGCGCCCTCATCGCGGCGATCGACGAGGCGCTCGCAGCGCAGCCCGATGTGCTCGAGAAGATCCGCGGCGGCAAGGTCCAGGCCGCGGGCGCCATCATCGGCGCCGTCATGAAGGCCATGAAGGGCCAGGCCGATGCCGCTCGCGTGCGCGAGCTGATCCTCGAGCGGGCGCAGTCCTGACGGGTCGGGGGAGGGCGGCGGCCGCGGCGCTCGTCGCGGCGGCGCTCCTCACGGGCTGCGCCGACGCGGAGAGCGACCGCGACGCGCAGCCCGCGCCGACGGCATCGCCGTCCGCGCAGACGACGCCGTCCCCCACCCCGACCCCCGAACCCACCCCTCCGTCGCCGCGTGAGCGGGCGGAGGAGATCGTCGCGGGCATGTCGCTCGAGGACCGCGCGGCGACCGTCGTCATGGGCACGGCGCCCGGCGCGGAGCCGGACGCCCTCGCCGACTACATCGCCTCTGGGCCGCGTGGGCTCATCCTCATGGGCGCGAACGTCCCGCCCGACGAGGCGAGCCTGCGCGCCGTGACCGACGCCGTCGGGGCAGCGGCGGATCCCGCGCCGCTCATCGGCATCGACCAGGAGGGCGGCGACGTCTCGCGCCTGCCGTGGGACGACCTGCCGTCGGCGCTCGACCTCAAGGGCGCGGACGCCTCGGCGATCGAGGACGCCTTCGCATCGCGCGGCGAGCTGCTCGCCGCGGCGGGCGTCAAGGTCAACTTCGGCGTCGTCGCCGACGTGCCGCGCAGCGACGGATCCTTCATCTTCTCGCGCGCGTTCGGCACGGATCCCCGCGCCGTGGGCGACGCCGTCGCCGCAGCCGTGCGCGGCGAGGGCGACCGCGTGCACACGACGCTGAAGCATTTCCCGGGCCACGGCGCGGCCGAGGGCGACTCGCACCACGCGATCCCCGAGACCGACAT
>JAJUIM010000338.1 GCA_029267645.1 Microbacterium sp. | reverse complement strand
TTCAACCTGCGGGCGGCGGCGCACGTCGTGCGCGACATGGCCGAGCGCGTGCCCGCCGAGTACCGCGCCATGGTCGACCGGCTCGGGCTGCGCGACGACGAGGCCGACGAATGGCAGCGCTGCGGCGACGCCATGCACATCCCGTACAGCGAGGAGGCGGGGATCCACCCGCAGGACGCGCTGTTCCTCGAGCGCGAGATCTGGGATCTCGAGAACACGCCCGCCGGCCAGCGGCCGCTGCTGCTGTTCTTCCACCCGCTCGTGATCTACCGGTTCCAGGTGCTGAAGCAGGCCGACGTCGTGCTCGCCGAGTTCCTGCTCGGCAACTCGTTCTCGGCCGAGGAGAAGCTCGCCGACTTCGAGTACTACGACCCGCTGACGACGGGCGACTCGACGCTCTCGGGCGTCGCGCAGGCCGTCATGGCGGCCGAGGTCGGCTATCAGGATCTCGCGCGCCAGTACTTCGAGCACTCGCTCTTCGTCGACCTCGCCGATCTGCACCACAACGCGTCCGACGGCGTGCACATCGCAGCGGCGGGCGGGGCGTGGACGATGATCGTCAACGGCTTCGGCGGCATGCGCGACTACGACGGCAGGCTGAGCTTCGACCCGCGCCTGCCGGCCGATTGGCCCGAGCTCGCGTTCCCGCTCACGTGGCGCCGCACGCGGCTCGATGTGACGCTGCACCGCGACGAGATCCGGATCGCGGCGCGCGAGGGCGGTGAGACGGCGGAGGTGCCGTTCTCGGTGCGCGGCGAGGACTTCGTCGTGCGGCCGGGCGAGTCGGTCGTCGTGCCGCTCGCGGATCAGGGGCCCGTCCGCGAGGGCAAGCCCGAGATCCAGCGCGGCGAGGGCGCGCACGGCTTCCCGCACGTCACGGTGCCGCCCGCGACCGACACCTTCGGCGTCGTGCACGAGGCGAGCGAGCTCGGAGACTGAGCGAAGCGGGGGAGGGGAGACCTCCCCCGCTCCTTCGTCAGTGGTCCCCCGTAGGCTGGTGTGGTGAGCACAGCCCTGTATCGCCGCTACCGGCCCGAGACGTTCGCCGAGATGATCGGACAGTCCCAGGTGACCGAGCCGCTCATGACGGCGCTGCGGTCCGACCGCATCGGGCACGCCTACCTCTTCTCGGGCCCCCGCGGGTGCGGAAAGACCACGTCAGCCCGCATTCTCGCGCGCTGCCTCAACTGCGCAGAGGGCCCCACCGACACCCCGTGCGGCACGTGCCCCAGCTGCGTCGAGCTCTCGCGCGCGGGCGGCGGATCGCTCGACGTCGTCGAGATCGACGCCGCGAGCCACAACGGCGTCGACGACGCGCGCGACCTGCGCGAGCGCGCGATCTTCGCGCCCGCCCGCGATCGCTACAAGATCTTCATCCTCGACGAGGCCCACATGGTCACGGCGCAGGGCTTCAACGCCCTGCTGAAGCTCGTCGAAGAACCGCCCGAGCACGTCAAGTTCATCTTCGCGACGACCGAGCCCGAGAAGGTCATCGGCACGATCCGCTCGCGCACCCACCACTATCCGTTCCGGCTTGTGCCGCCCGCGGCCATGCTCGAGTACGTCGAGCGCCTCTGCGCGCAGGAGGGCATCGCGCCCGACCCCGGGGTGCTGCCGCTCGTCGTGCGCGCGGGCGCCGGATCCCCGCGCGACACGCTGTCGATCCTCGACCAGCTGATCGCCGGATCCGAGGGGTCGAGCGTCTCGTACGAGCGCGCCGTCGCGCTGCTCGGCTACACGCACGGCGAGCTGCTCGACGACGTCGTCGCGGCCTTCGCGGCGGGCGACCCGGGCGCGGCGTTCGCGGCCGTCGACCGCGTCGTGCAGACGGGACAGGATCCGCGACGCTTCGTCGACGACCTCCTCGAGCGCCTGCGCGACCTCATCGTGATCGCTGCGACGGGCGACGACGCCGCGGCGGTCCTGCGCGGTCTGCCGACCGACGAGCTCGAGCGCATGAAGGGCCAGGCCGCCGCATACGGCGCGGCGCGGCTGTCGCGCTCGGCCGACATCGTGAGCGCGGCGCTCGACCAGATGACGGGCGCGACCTCGCCGCGCCTGCAGCTCGAGCTCATGATCGCGCGCGTCGTCACGGCCGATGTCGAGGCGGGGGCGGCGGCTGGTGCGCCTGGCGCCTCGCGGGCTGCTGCTTCGGCCGGTGCGGCTGCGGCTGGCCCGGGTGCTTCGCCCGCGCCCGCTGCTGCTCCTGCGGCGGCGCCCACGGCGGGCCCAGGAGTGGCTCCGGCTGCGTCGCCCGCATCGCCAGCTGCCGCGCCTGCTGCTTCGCCGAGCGCTGCTCCTACGGCATCGCCGACGGCCGATCCCGGGGCCGCCCTGGCTGCCGCGCCTGCGGCGGCGCCCGTTGTGGCGCCGACGGACGACCAGGGGACTGCTCCGGTCGCGTCGCCTGTTGCCCCGGCGGCAGCTCCTGGGGCGACTCCGGGCGCATCGGCCGCTGCGCCTGGCGCGGCCGCGCCGGCCGCACCGCCGGCTGCGGATCCCGCAGCGGC
>JAJUIM010000372.1 GCA_029267645.1 Microbacterium sp. | reverse complement strand
TTCGACTCGAGCTGGTCGCGCGGCGCGCCCACGTCGTTCCAGACCGGCGCCGTCATCGAGGGCTTCACGAAGGCGCTCGTCGGCCAGAAGGTCGGCTCGCAGGTCATCGCCGTGATCCCGCCCGCCGAGGGCTACGGCGAGTCGGAGGGCCACGAGCTGCAGGACGAGACGCTCATCTTCGTCGTCGACATCCTCGGCACGATGCACGCGCCCGCCGCCTGACGCCATGCGCAGGGTCATCGTCCTCGGGTCGAGCGGCTCGATCGGCACGCAGGCGCTCGACGTCATCCGGCGAAACGCCGACCGCTTCGAGCTCGTGGGGCTCGCGACGGGCTCGCAGGCCGGGCTCCTCGCCGAGCAGGCGGCCGAGTTCGGCGTCGCGCACACGGCGCTCGGTGCCGACGAGGCCGCGCACCTCGTGCGCGACGTCGAGGCCGACGTCGTGCTCAACGGCATCACGGGATCCGTGGGGCTCGGCCCCACGCTCGCGGCGCTCGAGGCGGGGCGCACGCTCGCGCTCGCCAACAAGGAATCCCTCATCGTCGGCGGCGACCTCGTGCGCGGCCTCGCCGCGCCGGGGCAGATCGTTCCGGTCGACTCCGAGCACTCGGCGATCGCGCAGTCGCTGCGAGCGGGGCGCGCCGAGGAGGTCCGCCGCCTCGTCGTGACGGCTTCGGGCGGCCCGTTCCGCGGTCGCACCCGCGCAGAGCTCGCGGACGTCACGCCCGCCGAGGCGCTGCGCCACCCGAACTTCGCGATGGGGCGCGTCATCACGACGAATTCGGCGACGCTCGTCAACAAGGGGCTCGAGGTCATCGAGGCGCACCTGCTGTTCGACGTGCCGTACGACGCGATCGACGTCGTCGTGCACCCGCAGCAGATGATCCACTCGATGGTCGAGTTTCGCGACGGATCGACGATCGCGCAGGCCGGACCGCCGCGCATGCTCGTGCCGATCGCGCTCGGCCTGTCGTGGCCCGAGCGCCTGGGCGACGTCGACGAGCCGATCGACTGGACCCGCGCGCAGGAGTGGCGGTTCGAGCCGCTCGACGACGACGCGTTCCCCGCCGTGCGGCTCGCGCGCCAGGTCGGCGCGGCCGCGCGCACGTTCCCCGCCGTCTATAACGCCGCCAACGAGCAGGCGGTCGACGCGTTCCACGAGGGGCGGATCCGCTTCACCGACATCGTCGACACGGTCGCGGCCGTCGTCGACCGCCACGACGCGCCCGCCGAGCTGACGCTCGACGCGCTCGCCGAGGCCGAGGGCTGGGCCCGGCGCACGGCGGATCAGCTGATCTCCGGCGCCCGCTGAGAGTATGGACGATGTGACCGACACGATCGACCTCACCCAGCTCCCGCGCGTGCGCCGGACGGCGCCCACCATGCTCCGCCCGCGCGACCCGCAGCCCCGCCGCCTCGGCGACCTCGCCTCGCACCTCGGCGCCGACCTCGACGGATCCGCCGACACCCTCGTGTGCGGCATCACGCTGTCGTCGACCGACATCGTGCCGGGCGAGGTGTTCGTCGGCATCCGCGGCGCGCATCGCCACGGGGCCGAGTTCGCAGGCCAGGCCGTGAGCCGCGGCGCCGTCGCCGTGCTGACCGACCGTGAGGGCGCCGACATCGCGGCAGGCGCGGGCGTTCCGCTCGTCGTCGTCGCGGATCCGCGCCTTGCGCTCGCCGACGCGGCGTCGTGGGTCAACCGCACGTCCCCGCGCGACGAGCTGCCGATCCTGCTCGGCACGACCGGCACGAACGGCAAGACGAGCGTGACGCACCTGCTCGAGGGGATCCTCACGCAGATCGGCGTCACGGCGGGCGCGTCGACGTCGGCCGAGCGCGTCGTCGCGGGCGAGCGCGTCGTCGCGGGCCTCACGAGCCCCGAGGCGCCCGAGTTCCACGCGCAGCTCGCGCGCATGCGCGAGGCCGGCGTCGAGGCCGTCGCGATCGAGGTGAGCGCGCAGGCCGTCACGCGCCACCGCGTGGACGGCGTCGTCTTCGACGTCATGGCGTTCACGAACCTCAGCCACGACCACCTCGACGACTACGCCGACATGGAGGAGTACTACCGGGCGAAGGCCCCGCTGTTCACCTCCGAGCGCGCCCGCCGCGCGGTCGTGTCGCTCGACTCGGCCGCGGGATCCCGCATCGCGGCCGAGGCCGACATCCCCGTCGTCACGATCGCGACGCCCGAGATCGCGGCAGACCCCGAGGCGGCGCGCGGCGCCGACTGGATCGTCGAGGTCACGGGCGAGGA